>CAMNGU010000066.1 GCA_946538525.1 uncultured Lachnospiraceae bacterium | reverse complement strand
AAGCGGAGATATCAGAAGAAAACTATACTCTTAGAAGGATTATGGCATTTCAGGGAAATGAGAATCATACTGCTGAGAGATTTATATTTGAAGCTTTTTACAGCAACAAGGCGGATATGTGTAATCGCCTTTTTCCACTGCTTTTGGCTGAAGAAAGAGCTGATCTTATCATCAGTCTTTTCAGATTTGATCAAAAACTAGGTGAAACTACTTCTTCTCTGAAGAGATATTATTATATTGCCTTAAGTGTAGTTGAAGAAGATGATGAGGTTTTCTTCAAGGCACTTGTAAATAATTGGAGAGAATATCCAGAAGAGCAGATTGTTAAGAGGATGCTAAGGATAGCACAGGAACATGATGATGACCTTCTGGTGAAGCAGCTTGAACTTCAGATGCAGACTCCTCGTGAAAATGATTTTGAAAGAGCTGTAATAAATGCAGATAGTGTTACTATCAGAGAATTTGTGATTAATGCAAATTATCTGGTTGATCTAGGTTACACTCCTGAGGAAATACAGAGGATAAGTAAGTTATATTCTTCCGGTGGAGGTAATTCGGACAAGAGACCGGGACAGAAGGCTAATCGTGTATATCTTTATCAGAAGAATAAGAATCATCTGGCGGAAAGGCTTCTTCTTGGTGCTCTTGAGAAGGATACAGCGGAAGATCTTTTATTTGATGCAAACCTTTTGTTCCAGATATACATGGGACAGAAGGATTATCAGAATGTTCGAAATATTTATGAAAAATATTTAAGTGCGGAGGTGGAGCGGAAGTTCAATCGTTCCTATGTTTCAGCATATTTGCTGGCTCAGTATGAGTTGGGGGAATATGAAAAGTTTATTGAAATATTTGAACGCTTCATAGATAAATGGGAAGCGTTTCCATTTGTAGCTAACCTGCTCTATGCCTGTGAGATACTTAATATCCATAGATATGACGATATGGCTATGAAAAATATAGATAAGATAAGTCAAAGACCTGAAATCGTTAAGAAGTATCTGGATTTAGTAATCGAAAAAGACAGGACCAGACTTCATAGTGAGTTGAATATTAGGATTATATCGCTGGTGTTTGATTCCTTTGTTGATTCTGATCTGGAAGACCTTATGGCACAAATGAAAGGCGAGAGCTTTGATGATATAGACGATACTCAGATAAAGGATGTGGGTATCGTTAAGGCTATGAGTAATCCTGAGTCTGCTGGAAAGTATATTTATTCCTGGAAAGATTATATGTGTAGCACTGTCTATGCAGATGACAGATATAACAAAGAGGCAGATATTATCATTAAGCTTGCAAAGGCATTTCCTTTTGAAACAAAGGGTCTTACCGATGTGGCCGTTGAATTGTATAAGAAATGCCTTGATATTCTGGAACTTAATAGAAATCGTGATAAAAGTGAAGTTGATGAATGGGTAGAATTCAGTTCAGTTAGCGAAAATAAGCTTTCCGGTCTGGTTAGCTTTATTACTGAAAATATAAGCGAGTCAACAGCTTATGAGCCTTGGTGTGATATTCAGAGCGAAATGTTCCAGAGGGGCATTGGCTCCGGAAAGAACCTGGGTGCTTTCTATGAACTGCTGGATAAACTGGGCAGGAAGGATGAATTCTGGAATGTGTATAAGGAGTTCAAGAAGAATTCCACCAACTATAAGGCAGAAGAATTATTTGATACAGTTTGGAATATCTATGAGCTTGAAGGCGATTCCATGGATATTAATGCCGGAAATGAGATATTTGAGGAACTTCAGAATCTGTCTGAAAGTGCCAAGCTGGATTATTCCAGATGTAGAAAGATGGTATTGATTGCTGAGAAGACAGATCATTCCTTCGAAGCTGCGCTTTACATGGATGCTGTTGAAAGGATGATTGAAGGAAACATTGATGGTTCTGATAAAAAAGATGAGGAGAAAAACAAGGTTGATTATCTTGGATATCTTCTTCGTATGCTCAGCCAGAGAGAGTTGTTGGGAACAGAATTCTCATTTGAGAAGATAACTCCATATATTCGTGTTACTGAAGAGGATAACGCTGTTATTGACAGGATGCAGAACGGCATTGACAATAAGGAGATTTGGACAATAGATGATGTTAATACATTGGCAAAAGTCCTTATAGCTTCCTCTGATAATTATCCATATTGGAGTATGCTTAAAATCTGGGTTGATTCTTCAGACCTGGGATCTATAATGGAAAACTATTCTAAAGAAGATGATTCTGATGAAGTGGTAACCAACAATATAATCATGGGCAATATCCTATATCAGTTGGGACTTAGAGATATGGCCAGCTTCGAGAAAGCGTTGGAATTTGGTATTCAGAAAAATCTTCGAGAGTTTGCTATGAATATAGTGTTCGATTTGCTGGATAAACCGCAGTCTTATGCCAATGTTATAGCCCAGAAGAAGCTTCGTGCCATGATTGAGAAGGGATGGCTTGAAGGTAATGAATTTGAGGACAGAATAGAGGGGCTGTTTAAAAAGATAAAAGAAAATAATTCGCCTGAGGCTACAGATGATATTATCTGGAATACTGTATGTGCAGCTACAGATCTGGCATGTGCGACTGGAAGATATGACTATTATATGGATTGCTTTGCGGATTATTTAACAGGTGAATGCGCTAAGCAATGTTGCGTAGCCATTGCAAATATGCTGATTAAACAAGATACTACTTATCTTAATGAGATGGTAAATTACCTTGAATACTCTGTAGAGGTTGTTCCATACAAGCAGATGGTTCTTGATATGTGCGAGAAGATGAAAAATCAAGGGCTTGATAAAGCGGATATTCTAGCGATGGAGTGCATGTGTTCAGATTATGGAAATACTCTTGGAGTTGATTTCTTCATGGAATTCTACTGCGATATGTGTATGGAGGATAGGAGAAAGGAAGGACTCCAGGTAATAAATATATTTATTGAGCATTCTGAGATGGATCCTGTGCTTTACGAGACAGCAGCTATGTTCCTTAGATATGAACCTTTATCCGAAACTCCGGAAGAGAAGCTGGAGAGAGAATTACAGTACTACAACTACATATATAAATATTTGCAATATAATACGATAAAAGAAACATTTCCTTTCTTTGTGGGTGGTCTTGTTTGTGGTGAAAACTACCTTAGGATGAAAGGGAAAAAGGTTGAATCCTTTGTAGAACTGGCTAGGATCGTGGCTCCGGATTGTCTGGAAAAGATTACTCTATATCAGGAGTTTTGTGATTCTCTGGTGGTGGATCTTAGGAATACACCATATGAAGGATTTGCGGAGAATATCTTCAGTGCTGTGATGATGGGAGATTGGACTGAGGTTTTTGAAAAATACTTTGTAGAACAGACACAGAATATGGGGGCTGATAGTACTCCGCTGTTGGATGCAATAGTTAAGGCGGTTAATACAAAAAGACTGAATGTGGTTGATGAATTCTATCGATCATTTATTCAGAGTGTGGCTCGTTATACCCTTAAGCATCATGAGGATATAGTGAATATAGTAAAGAGAAATTCCTTGATCAGATTACTGTGGCGCACCATGGGGAATACGGGGTGTAAACGAAAGGTGTTTATGAGTGCCTTCAGCGATCTTGATGGTGAGTCCAGGGCGGAAATGTGGAGCATCTGGAATTTGGATATTGAGACCATCACCATCTTTAAGAAGTTTTTCGGTAAATGTATCTTAGTTCAGCCTAACTGTTATAAGTATGCAGGGGTATTTCTGGTATTTGTAGATGGCATCAATGGAGACATATTCAATAATGCAAGGTCCCGTGCCTATTTAAGAAGCATAGATGAGGATAGAAGAATTGCTATCTGTACTGCTTTTGACAAGATTTATTGCCAGGTTGCATATACAAATATAAAAAGGAATTATCCATCTAATTATGAGAAAAATGTTTTCTCTAAGTTTTTGATTGCTGTTCAGCCGGATTATGGCAGTATTGAAAGAAGATATGCTAGATATAATGAGAAATACATGATTCATAAGAGACAATTTAAAGGTGTTCTGGCTACTTATGGATCAAAGTACAAGTATTATGCTCTTACCGCACTGAATTACTTCTATTCTGTTTTAAATGATAAGACCAATATTGATTCTGCAGATGAAAAGAATGAATTCGTAAATGTTTTAAATGCGCTAATTCTTACTATAAGTGATGAAGGACATATAGAGTATGTTCCAGCATTTATAGAGGCATTTAGAGGTAAAAGTGAATATGATGAAATAATGCATATCCTTAGGGTTGTATTAAGTATAAAGAAAGATAATCCTCAGGAGGCTGCAGAGTATGTAATAAGCGAAACTCCAGATTCTGTGAAAAAATTATTAGCCGGTTTTGTTATGGCGAATCTGGGAACTAATAGGTTGGAGTATGAGGAATATCAGGCTCTTGGAAAACTAAGATTTACGGGGGAAGGTGTGCCATTTTGGCTTAAAGATTCAGCCTTTAAACCATCTGGAGAAGCACTTCTTTCCCTCGAAATGAAGTTGAATGGAATAATAAATGAGACCAATGCGGATGTTTCGGTTGTGACAACCTCAAAAGCAGCAGATTTAAGTGATAGTATCGGTAATCTGTCTATGCCTGATATAAACCGGAATGCGGAGGTGAATCAGAATGGAGGAGCGTTAACTCTAGCTGATAAAACCATTTCTGGTGATTCCAATATAGATGAGGATGATATAGATGACGAGGCAATTCCTATATTCATAAGAGAGTTTCTTGAGATGGATTACGATGATGCATACTATATAAATCTTCGTAATGAATGGCTTGATGCAAAGGAACGATTTGACAACAATAAAGCTGATGAAGGGGAATTGATTGGTCAATCCATAAAGATTGGACTTAAGTTATTAAATAAAGATAAAGAACATATTGATCCTGAAGTCATGTCTGAAGTGTTCGGACTGGTTAAGGAAAATGGAATAAATGATGTAAGACTTGTAAATGGACTTCATACCATATTCCTGCGTTACATTTCCGGCTTCAATGATATTGATAGCTTGATCAAGGGAATCAATAAGAATAGGAAGAATATAATTCATCTGACTTATACCCAGAATATTTATAGGGGACAGAAAACTCTGCAGGATATTAAGGCAATCTCTGCACTTATTGATGTGCTTATTGGTATTGCCGATAGCCTGTCAGGTGATTCCACAGTTATTCTTGGAGAGGATTATCTAAAGGAAACACTTAGTAATTATCAAGCAGAATTAAATAATAAGACAAATTCATTTTCTAAGTTTAGATCATGTTCTCTTATTATCTCGAAACTGATTCAGGAGAAGATTATAAGTCTTAATAATGTTCCTCGTTTGGAAATCAATCATTCAGGAGCTTATTCTTCAAATGAGCAGTTTATAAAGTGGGAAGAGCAGTGGACGAAGAATGCCTCTGAAGGTCACATACAGGGAATCGTGCATAATAGAGGTGGCGCAACGGCCAATGATGTAGAATTAACCATTACCATCAATAGCCAGTCCAGAAAGACATTTACTATAAGTCGTATAGATCCAGGCAGGAAGATTCCATTTTCCGTTCCTTATGACAAGGAGGATATTACGGAAGACGGAAAGGTTAATTGGAGTGCTTATGTAAGATATCCTGATGGAGCTTCATCTCATAGCTATCGTGACTTTATTAAAAATGGGGAGATATCCGTAGTTTTATCTGATAGCGAATGGGAAGATAATTTCAGTAATGCTCAGGAATTCGAGATTCAGAAGTCTGCTGACAGCAATAATTTCTTTGGCCGTACCAGCGAACTGCTGAGATTCAATAAAATGTTTAGCGCTACTGTTCCTCATGAAAGATATCCTTCGCTTCTTGTTACAGGACTTAGAAGAACTGGTAAATCTTCTCTTTTAAAGCGTTTTGTGGATGAGCTTAAGAAGAGGGATGATGTGGTTCCTATCTTTGTGGATGGACAGGGTGTTGGAAATAATATTGCAAATGTATTCTTTAGCCTTACTATAAATGCGCTGTTTGAGAAATACATGGAAGAAATGAAGTTGGGCACAGCTGCATCTCAGACATTTATAACTGCATTTGCTGAGTTCCAAAAGAAATGGGCAGGAACAGAGAAACAGGAAGACTGGATTGATAAGCTGCCAAGTTTCTTTATTGAGCTTTATGGAATTCTGGGAAATAAAAAGGTTATCTTCATCATAGATGAGATGGAGAGAATATTCTTCAGTGATTCATTAGATACAGAGCAGAAGCAGGATACATTCTATAGCATGATCAGATTTCTGATTCAGAACTTCCAGGAATATGTATCATTTATCTTCTGTGGTTCAGACAGTCTATTCATCAGATGTCTGGAGCAGCGAAGAGAATCTCAGGTATTCCAGGTACTTCAGAGAATCGTTATCAGAAGAATGAGTATTGCTGATATTCGTGAAATGTTTGGTGAATATAACAGTAAGTATAAAGTTAAGTTTGGCGAAGATGCGATTGAAGGAATTATGCATTATGCCAATGGTCATGTTTGGTATACGAAGATACTGGCGAAGTTTATTATATATAAGATTATTGATAAGGATATGATCCTCAAGAAAGAGGTCCATCTCATGGATGTGGATCAGATTGCTGAAGAACTGATCAGAGGAAAGCTGGGAACTGAGTTTATCAACCTTCTGGATGCCAGTATTGGAGTGAAGAGGAAGGCAATCATTAGAGCTATGGCAAAGGCAACTAAGAAGCCATACGAAAGCGTAAATGCTGATATGGTTATGTCTGAGTTGGAGAAGCTGAACTATGTGGATAGCACCACTGGTGAGACTGTGGGAGTTATCAGCATGGATGAACTTCTTGAGCAGCTTATGATGCTGGAGAAACTTGACTTCATCGTGGCAGATACACAGACCAGAAATTCTTATCAGTTCGCCACAGAGATATATCGTCTGTACTATAGAGGCGACTACGAGCTGGAGAAGTTCGAACTGAAAATTTAAAGAGATACCATATCTTTAAATCGATTTAAGAGATTTATTTAAGATTTTTATTTAAGATTTTAAATTTTTGATTTTTATTTTTTAAGGAAACAAAATGGGAACATACGGAAATGATTATTATGACAATTTAAAAATGCTGGAAAAATATTCCGAATCAAATTATGTAGGGAATCAGGTTTTTCTGGGGGTGAAGGGAGTAGGAAAGTCTTATCTTTTCGAGAACTATTTTACTGGTGGAAAGATCAGAGAGCTGGCTGATAAATATAAGAATGTTTTCATCATTACAGCACTTAATAACAGGACGAAGGATAGCGACCTCTATTCCTATATATTTGAGAAAGTACTAAGTGGAATGATATCCGCTGTAAGCCCTGATGTATTTATTGAGTTGAAGCAGAAGCTGGAGGTAATCCAGATGTTCTTCAACACTCCAGAATCCAAGTTGGAACATTTTCTTAGTTCTATAAAAGATCTGGGGTATAAGATAGTGCTGATTATGGACCATTTTCATACCATGGCCAGGGATAATGAGATTGGACTGGAACAGTACGAGTTGCTTAGAAGTCTCGATGAGAAGGATCTTATAACATATTGGCTGATTACAGATACGGATCTTAAAGAGACTGGGGTTTCAGAAGATTTTACAGCGTCTTTCTTCGCACAGAAATTTACTCTTAAGGACACCATTTGTCCAAGCTGTGAGATGAAGAATAGCAAAAACAATAGCGAAAAAGATTTGGATGAAGATGCAGATACTGATACTAAACTTAGCATCATAGATACTTTCCTAAGGACCAAGAAATATGAGTTGAGTGATGAGGAGAAAGAACTTATTACTGAGCTTTCTGGAGGAGTACCTGCTCTTACTTCCATGATAATGGATGGCGTAAGAGGGCTAAAAGGAAATGGACCAGAAGTAACTCGGGATGAGATTATAAATGGTGTTGTAAATAATAAGAGTTGGGGTGCAACCAGTCTGTTTGGAAATTGGACCGATGGCCTTAGTGCAAGACAGAAAGAGATAATCTACACTATCGCTCTGTCAGAGGATGGAGTTCCAGAAACGGAGATCAGAGATAGATTTAATGGTGGTCTTGAACCTTATGAACTGTCGGAACTGGCTGATGAAGTAGGTAGAGGCTTGCTCCATGAGAATGCGGATGGTTCTTCCAGTCAGTGGCTTATATTTAATGAGCTGTTTAGAGAATATGTGGTTTCTCTGGGAGAAAAGTTTTATCTGGGAGAGGCTCCAATAGTCCTGCAGGATAATCCTGCATTCATTCCATCTGGTAATCCTGCATTTGATCTGGGCCAGGGAATAGATCCAGGAGTGGTTTCCGGAATTCCAAATGGACTTCAGGGGCTTCAAGGGGCACAGGGGCTTCAAGGAGCTCAAGGGGCTCAGAACATAACCATAAATTACAATGTAAATAATGTAACTGGCGATTATATCCAGAATACAACCACTACTGTGCTGAATATAGATAAGGCAGTTGAGGGACTGGAAGACCTTTATAAATTAGTCAGTAGAAATATGGCATTACCTGATAATCGACTTATGGAGTCAGGAGTTGCATTTCTTCCTTCTAGAAATGAGGCATGGCTGGAAATGGAAGAAGAGGAGAAAGAGGAGGCTCTTGATGAGTTTGCCACAGGTATATTTGAAACTCCAACTTTTGGTGGACTAGAACTTACGGAGGAGCAGAAGTTAAAGTTCAATCTTACAGACGAACTCCTTGGTAACTTGAAGGAAGGCTGTAGAAAACAGCTTATCTGTGGAATTCAGATTCATGACATGTTGCAGTACTGTATGGATTCATTTGGCCTGGATATAGGAGCGGATGAATCCCCTAGAGGAATTCTATTTGCCAAGAGTTTTGAGCAGGAACTAAAGGATTTTGTTCGTCCTGCATTTATGGCTAAGACGGAGCTGAAAAACTTTAATGTTCAGGGCAAAAGGTTTGAAGAACTGAATGAGGATAGGACAACGATTGGTAATTACTCATATATTATGAGGAATAAACTTTCGCTGTTTTCTAATACCACAGTTCGTAACATGGGTGTGCAAGATAAAGATACCAACTGGTGGAGAGCATTTACCAGTAGATTAGATAACATTTGTATGCTTAGAAATGGTATATGTCATAGTGGTCCACCTGTATTTGATATTACGAAACTTACAAGATTCAAAGATGGAATATTTAATCAGAATACTCTAAATGATGTAACATTTTTCCGTGAAATAGAGAATAGTTTCAATGGAACAGCGGGGCTGGTGGGAACATCAGCACCTGGAGGAGTCGGAGGTACTGCTGGATATCCGGTGGGCTATCATGCAGGAACCATAGTTAAGTTTAGAGTTGATTCCAGATATAAGGGTGGAAGATTCCTCGGAAAAGCCGATGGTTCTATAGAAGCTATGCTTAAAAAAGCCAGTGCTGATACGCTGGATTTTGACACTGTAAAGGGGACAGAAATTACAGCAATAGTTGAGAACTTCCAGGGGGGAAGACTGGTGCTCAAACTATAAAAAAAACGGTGTGAAATGCCACTAAAATATGGTATATTAATACTATGTTGTTCAGTACTTATGGGAAACAATAAAACTATAGCGTGGAGGTATTTAAATGAACGTATTTACTACAGACAAAATTCGTAATGTGGTGCTTCTGGGACATGTAGGAAGCGGTAAGACTTCACTTGCTGAAGCTCTTGTGTATCTGTCTGGTCAGACGAATCGTATGGGTACTATCGAAGCGGGGAATACGATAAGTGACTACGACAAAGAAGAGATTAAGAGAAAGATTTCACTTAAGACAACAGTAATTCCTATTCCATGGGAAGGATTTAAAGTAAATATCCTTGATACACCAGGAAGCCACGATTACATTGGCGAGGTTGAAGAGGCTATATCTGTAGCTGATGCAGCAATTATCGTTGTATCTGGAAAGTCAGGAATCGAAGTTGGAACAAAGAGAGCGTGGGAACTCTGTGAGAAGAAGAAACTTCCTAGAATGGTTTTCGTTACTGATATGGATGATGACAAAGCCAGCTTCAAGGATGTTGTTCAGGGACTTCAGGAGCTCTATGGTAAGAGAATTGCTCCTTTCCATTTCCCACTTCGTGAGAATGAACAGTTTGTTGGATATGTAAATGTTATTCAGAAGAAGGCTAAGAGATGGAACGATAAGGGCGGGGTTGATAAGTCAGAAGTTCCTGATTATTCACAGGAAAATCTTGCATTATATCGTGATGCTCTTGTTGAGGCAGTGGCTGAGACAAGTGAAGAGTTTATGGAAAGATTCTTCGAGGGTGATGAGTTCTCAGAGGATGAAATTCGTGCAGCACTTCATGTAGGCGTTTGTGATTCAGAAGTTGTTCCTGTTCTTATGGGATCAAATATTCAGGCTCATGGTATGTATACATTGATGGCTGATATCATCAAGTACTTCCCAAGTCCTGATAAGTGTAAGGTTGCAGGTATCAATACTACTGATAACAGTGTATTTGAAGCTAATTACGATTTCTCAAAGAATAAGTCAGCTTATGTATTTAAGACAATCGCAGATCCATTTATTGGAAAATATTCACTTATCAAAGTTAATTCTGGTGTTCTTAAGTCAGATGATACACTCTTTAATTATCATAGAGACACAGAAGAAAGACTTGGTAAGCTGTATGTAATCTGTGGAAATAAAGTTGAAGAAGTTAAAGAACTTCACGCTGGTGATATTGGAGCTATTGCTAAGCTTTCGGTTACACAGACAACGGATTCGCTTTCAACAAAGAAGAATCCTATTACTTATATCAGAGCCAACATTTCAAAGCCATATGTATTCCGTAGATATGTAGCTAAGAATAAGGGCGATGAGGATAAGATTTCTCAGGCACTTGCAAAGCTTATGATGGAAGATGTAACTGTTAAGGTTGAAAATGATAGTGCTAACGGCCAGTCACTCATTTACGGTATCAGTGGACAGCATCTTGAGGTTGTTCAGAGTATCCTTGCTGAAAGATACAAGGTAGAGATGGAGCTTCTTAAGCCAAGAACAAGCTTCAAGGAGACTATCCGTAAGAAGGTTGATACTGAGTATAAGTATAAGAAACAGTCTGGTGGACATGGTCAGTATGGTCATGTAAAGATTACTATGGAGCCTTCAGGCGACATGGATACACCATATGTATTTGAACAGATCGTAGTAGGTGGAGCGGTTCCAAAGAATTACTTCCCTGCTGTTGAGAAGGGTATCGTTGAGTCAGTTAAGAGAGGACCTCTTGCTCATTATCCGGTAACAGGCGTTAAGGTAGTTCTCTATGATGGAAGTTACCATGCAGTAGATTCATCAGAGCTTGCATTTAAGGTTGCTACTGAGCAGGCATTTAAGAAGGGCTTCATGGAAGCTAGTCCTGTTCTTCTTGAGCCAATTGCATCAATGAGAGTTGTTATCCCAGAGCAGTACGCAGGTGATGTTATGGGAGATCTCAATAAGCGTCGTGGTAGAGTAAATGGTATGAATCCGCTGGGTGATGGAACTCAGGAAATTCTTGCTGATATTCCTTACATTGAGCTTTTCGAGTATGATACAAAGCTTTACTCTATGACCAGAGGTGCCGGAGTATTCTCATATGAATTTGCAAGATATGAGCAGGCTCCAGACGATGTGGCTAAGAGAGAAATAGAAGCTAATGCCGAAGAATAAAAAATAAATAATAAAAAATCTAATTAAATAATAGATGGGGATGCTTCTGAAATATTTAGATGCATCCCCATTTTACTGTATTTGTGATATAATGTCATACGATGTTACCCTATGTTATAGGGGTATTTGTAAGAGAAGAACTGTTATTTGGAGGACAGTATGGATACAAAGCTTATCTATGCCGCTGATGATGAAGAAAATATAAGAGAGATACTTAAGATGTTCCTGGAGGAAGCCGGGTACAGTGTAAAGGTTTTTGAAACTGGAGATGATCTTTACGATGAATTTTCTGTTAAGCCATCTGATATGGTAATACTGGATATCATGATGCCTGGTACAAATGGAATTGATATATGTAAGAAGATTAGAAGTAAATCTAAAGTGCCTATTATTATGCTTACGGCGAAAGAGTCTGAGATGGATTACTCCATAGGCATCACTTCTGGAAGCGATGACTATATGATCAAGCCTTTCTCTCCGTCTATTTTGATAATGAGGATAAAGGCTCTTTTTAGAAGAATTGATCTGGAACGAAGTGAACCAAGTAAGCAGGTTCAGCAGGAACTGAAGTTTGAGGATTTATTCTATTCAGAAAGTAAGCATGCAATCATGTGTGGAAGTAAGAGCTTGGGGCTTACAGAGATGGAACTGGACTTTATGAAATATATGCTCAGTAGATCTTCAGAAGCCATTTCCAGAGAGGACTTTCTGGATCAGGTTTGGGGGCTGAATGCGGAAACTGAGTCCCGAGTAGTAGATGAAACTGTTAGACGATTAAGAAGAAAACTCCGTAATATTGAAAGTAAAGTGACTATCAATACCGTATGGGGATTTGGATATCAACTTGGAGTAGTAGAGTGAAAAAGAAACGACTCATTGGAATATATGTATTTATCATAACAACCATTTCCTTTGTGGTTATCTTTTTGTGCGTTCATTTGTTCCTGAATAAGTATATTAAGGATGAGGCAAATCGCAGTATTAGAAACTGCGTGGAATATCTAAAATCACCTAGCGATGATTCTTATATGGAATATCTTGAAGGAAATAATCTCTTTAGGAGTTCTTATCTGGAGCTTAGCTATGCAATCCTGTTCGAAAGCTTCAATGAACATTATAGTGTGGACAAGCTGGTAACGGAATGGTGTGTGGACAATCCAACAAAGTTGAATTCCATTTACCTGGTTAAACTTCGTGACAGACTTTGTTATATACAACAGGTGGATCTGGATGATAATGGTGACATCTACGCAGTATATACAGATGTTTCTTCGGCAAAGAGAATGTGCGCCGTAGTTGAAGTTGTACTGGTGATCGTTATGGTTATCTGTGATCTTTTGGCTACCATAATCGGTCTTAGGATGGGCCGTGCCGTAGACGAGGAACAGGATAAACAGAAGAAGTTTTTTGAAAATGCGTCTCATGAGCTGAAGACTCCTCTTATGTCTATTCAGGGATTTTCTGAGGGATTGGAGAAGGGAATCATTACAGATCAGGCAGGGGCATATAAGGTTATTCAGAAGGAAGTTGGCAAGATGTCCCATATGGTGGATGAGATTTTGCTGCTTTCAAAGTATGACAGAGGAAGTGTGAATTATAATCTTGAAGAAATCTCTGTTCAGGAACTGATAGGTGATGTGCTGGATACATTCTTCATGGAGATTCAGAATAAGCAGCTGAAGCTGGATGTAAATATTGAGGATAAGTTCATCAATGTGGATATAGATCAAATGCATAGAGCTATATCTAATATTATTTCAAATGGAATCAGATATGCAGCTACATCTATCCGTATTGATTTTAAGGATGATCAGCTGTCCATCTGGAATGATGGAACCACACTTTCAGACGAGGATATGAAGAAGGTCTTCGAACGTTTCTACATGGGACAGGGAGGAAGTACTGGTATTGGTCTGTCTCTGGCAAAGGAAATCATAGAGCTACACAAGTTCAGCGTTAAAGCGGAGAATTATCAGGGTGGAGTTCGATTTGTAATAGATATGCGAAAATAGGACATTTATCTGTAACATTTTTGTAAGCTTTTTTTAAGAAAAGTGCTTTTGGTTTAGAATGTTTTCTGTTATTATATATAAGCGGTAACTTTTCAGGGGTATCCCTGACTATTGTTATAGAAAGCGGTAATTTGGCGATTAGGCTGAATTAATCCATATCACAAAAATTTTTAAGGAGGATCATATGATTTACTCAACAGAAGTTCAGAACATGTGCCCTGTGCATCAGGGAGTACATCATGGCGCTGCTCCAATTCCTGAGGAAGCAAAATGGGTACAGGCAAAAAAGGTTGAGGATATTTCCGGCTATACACATGGTATCGGCTGGTGTGCACCTCAGCAGGGATGCTGCAAGCTTTCACTTAATGTAAAGGATGGAATCATCCAGGAAGCTTTAGTAGAGACAATTGGTTGTTCAGGTATGACACATTCTGCAGCTATGGCTGCTGAAATTCTTCCAGGACTTACAGTTATGGAAGCTCTCAATACTGACCTTGTATGTGATGCTATCAACACAGCTATGAGAGAGCTGTTCCTTCAGATAGTATACGGAAGAACTCAGAGTGCTTTCTCTGAGGGAGGACTCCAGATTGGTGCTGGTCTTGAGGACCTTGGTAAGGGTGCTCGTTCAATGGTTGGTACAACTTATGGTACACTTGATAAGGGACCTAGATATCTTGAGCTTACAGATGGATATATTACAGAGGTTGCTCTTGATGAGGATGATGAGATCATCGGTTACAAGTATGTAAACTTTGGTAAGATGATGGACTTCATCAAGGCTGGTGACGATGCAAATACAGCTCTTGAGAAGGCTTCAGGTCAGTATGGCCGTGTTGCTGATGCTGTTAGATGTATAGACCCAAGAAAGCAGTAAGAAGAAGGAGGAATGAAAAATGGCATTATTTGAATCATATGAGAGAAGAGAGCCTCAGATCCTTGCTGCACTTAAGGAGTATGGCATCTCATCTATAGAAGAGTGTAAAGAAATCACAGATGCAGCTGGTATCGATGTATATAACCTCATCGAAGGAATTCAGCCAATCTGTTTTGAAAATGCTAAGTGGGCTTACACAGTAGGTGCTGCTATAGCTATCAAGAAGAACTGCAGAAAGGCTGCTGACGCAGCTGCAGCTATCGGTATCGGACTTCAGGCTTTCTGTATTCCTGGATCAGTTGCTGATAGACGTAAGGTTGGTCTTGGACATGGTAACCTTGGTAAGATGCTTCTTGAAGAGG
>CAMNGU010000065.1 GCA_946538525.1 uncultured Lachnospiraceae bacterium | reverse complement strand
CCATGAATGCACCTGGATCTCCCTCATCACCATTACATACAACATACTTTTCATCGCCAGCTGACTTCTGAGCGAACATCCACTTACGACCTGAAGGGAATCCACCGCCTCCACGTCCACGAAGTCCTGACTTAAGTACTTCATCAACAACTTCTTCCGGTGTCATTGAAAGTGCCTTCTTAAGACCAGCAAATGCGCCAACACCAATAGCCTCATTGATATCTTCTGGATTGATAACACCACAACCATGAAGAGCAACTCTACGCTGCTTCTTATAGAAGTTGATATCATCCTGCTTTGTTACCTTTTCACCTGTTGCTGGATCAACATAGAGAAGTCTTTCTACTATCTCTCCACCAACAATATCCTTCTCAACGATTTCATCAACATCATCAATTGAAACCATACGATAAAGAGTATCTTCTGGATAAATCTTTACGAATGGTCCCTGTGAACAGAAACCGAAACATCCTACGATATTTACAGTAGCCTTGTCAGCAAGTCCCTTTTCTTCAAGAACTTTCTCAAACTTTTCTTTAATTTCCATAGAGTTGCTTGAAAGACATCCTGTACCACCACAGAGAACAATATGTCTCTTGCCGTCAGAACCAGTAAGCTTATCATCTAAGCACTTAGTACATGTAGATGAACACTCTTCAAAAGCCTGAACATTTTCTATCATATTCTCTTACCTTTTTTTCCTTTCTAATATTTTAAAAATTTAGCAATTAAACCAAATTAGTTAGCAGCCTGTCTGTAGCTTTCAATGATTCCAGATACCTGTCCAACTTCAACCTTTGGATAAACCTTACCACTGATACTTACAGCTGGTGCAATACCACATGCACCGATACATCTAAGAGCATCAAGTGTAAAGAGTCCGTCCTCTGTAGTCTCACCAGGACCAATCTTCAGCAGCTCTGAGAATTTGTCAATGACATTCTGAGCTCCCTTTACATAGCACGCTGTTCCAAGACAACAACCGATAACATATTTTCCCTTTGGAGTAAGAGAAAAGAAGGAGTAAAATGTAACAACTCCATAAATCTCTGCTACAGAAATACCAGTCTTCTTTGAAACGATTTCCTGAACATCAAGAGGAATATAACCATATTCATTCTGAATGTCACTAAGGATCATCATCAAAGGAGTTTTCTCGTCAGTATATCTGTCACAGATCTCCTCAATTTTCGCTACCGCAGTAGCATTAAGTTTACTCATAATACAGCCCCTTTCTAAAAGATATTTTTAATGCAAAAAAACCCATTTTTGCATAAAGATTTGATTGTATTATACATACTTAAACATTATACAAAAAATAATGGGTTTAATAAACTTAACTTTATATAGATTTATGTAATTATATTTACTGTTGTTACATATAACTTACTTATTAACCAGCTATAATCTCCGGTCTATTTCCAGCTTTAATTACAGATTTTGTTTCTACTCTATTTCTACTTTATTTTGACTTATATTTCGACTTATATTTCGGCTTTTTTATCAGTATCTGTCTTATCATTTTTATCAGTGTCTTTTTTAGAATCTATTACAGTTTCTTTTTCTATTAGAGTTTCTTTATCAGACTCTTCATCTTCCTTACTGAAAAGAACGATAAAGATTATTAAAAACATAGAAACTGTAACAAATATATCAGCCACATTGAATACTGGGAAATTGATACATTTAACATATATAAAATCTATAACATAGCCATAACAAATTCTATCTATAAGATTACCTATTGCTCCACCAATAACAAAAGATATAAGAAGTCTTAATACTCTTTTCTTATCATCATTAATTATTTTGAAATAATAAACTCCCAGACCAATTATCAAAATGATTGAAATAATTATTAGCACTGAAGTCATACTAGAAAATGATCCCCAAGCAGCTCCAGTATTTTTTATAAATCTTAAAACTAATAAATCTGATAACACCTTCTTCTCATCAGCATATGGTGTCATAGAAGTTGATATATGATATTTTGTTAATTGATCTAAAACAACAATTAGAAATGAAACAAATACCGAAATAATTGTTTTTTTAGTTTTAGTGTACTTCATTTTTCCCTCGGTTTAATACTTTTAATTCTTTTTTTAATAGCTTTTATAAAAATTTCTTTAATAAAAATAGCTTTCATAAAAATAGCATCCCGCAGGATGCCATTTTTACAAAATATTTTTAAAAATCATCCATGAATGTAATATCAGCGAATGGATCAATTCCATCTCCGCCTAAAGTCGAACCATATACATTTGATGAATTACTATGCTTATTAGCCATAGTCAGCTTTTGGCCACCACCAACACTACCAGATGAACCAGAACTGCCAGACGAACTATTGTATGAACCATTTTCACTTGATCTACTTGAGGACCTACCTGAAGTAAAATCAAAAGGACTACTCTTATCTTCTTCTTCGTTCTTATTGTATCCAGCTTGTGCTACTGTATTGGCAGCATTAGGATCAAAGTCATTATCATCAAGTGTTCTTCTAAGCTTTCTGATAAGACTATTAAAGTTTGCTTTATATTCAGCATATTTAGCTGTTAGTTCAAGAATCTCCTGTTCGAGTTTTTCTCTTTCAGCTTTCGCTTCTTTTATAATTTCATTACCACGACTCACCGCTTCATTTTCAATTGCTTTAGCCGTTTTTTCAGCATTAGTTTTCGATTCTTCTATATTTTTGTCTGTTAAAAGAAGCTTTTTGTTAAGTTCATTTTCTGTAGCCTTATAATGTTGAACTGTATCAGTTAATGTAATAACTCGTTCTTTCAGCTCAGCATTTGATCTATAGAGTTCCCCGTAACTCTTAGAAACCTCATCAAAGAAGGCCTGAACATCTTTTTTGTCGAACCCCAAACCAGCCTTGAACTTCTTCTGTTGAATGTCCAGAGGTGTTAGCATTCCATACTCCCCTTTCTGAAATTATAGTTCCCTATTTCAGATATTATATAAATAACTTACACTTTTTCATACAATAATTATCTTCTAATTATCAATTTATTAAACAAATTATGATATATTCATAAATCAAATAACTCTGGAAAATAATTATTTTTTTTATTTTTATATCTATATTATATATTAAATTATTTTATATTTTAATAGTGTATATTTTAAATTTAACTTCTTAAGATGTATTTTTAATATAAAATTTTAATATAAATTTTTAATATAAATTTTTAGTTTCCTAATAGTGGTGATACAGATGCACTATTAAGTATCTCAACCCTCAAATCACCAGTTACTTCAATATTCACTGGAGCAGCTATAAAAATCGAAGCAGATACAGCATTTAACTGACCATCAATCCCATAACATGCACCACCGATAAAATCAATAATACGCTGAGCTGTTTCTAACTGAAGCCCTTCCATATTGATCACTATAACTTTTCCACTTTTAAGGAAATCAGCTACAGTCTGTGCATCATCAAACCCCTGTGGCTTGATAACAAATACATCCTGAGATCCACCAGCTGCTGTTCTTGTACTTTGCATTTTTTCTTTCCTATTATTTTCTGAATAATTATCTGAAACACTATCAGAATATTTTTTAGCAGATTTACCTGCTTTATTATCTCTATTATTAAATGAAACTAAATTATCTGTAGCTGTTCTAGATACTGAAGTATATCTTTTGTTCTGTCCAGCTCCAGATGCGCCAGCCTGACTACTTTGAGTGTTTCCACCAAAACCACCTCTTGATGTTTTTGGCTCAGGTTTAGATTTCTTTCTTGGTGCTCTTATAGGTTCATCATAATCATCGTCATCGTCTTCTTCGTCGAAGATATAATCATCATCTTCTTCGTAATCTTCATCTTCGTCAAAGTTGTTTAACTTGAAAATCTTATCAAGTAATCCACCATTTCCTTCACTTCTTCCAAATGCCATTATTGTCCTATCTCCGTTCTTAGTTATGTCAAGTTATAATCTCTTTCTCCGAATATAGCAGTACCTACTCTGACCATAGTTGCACCTTCTTCAACCGCAACAATATAGTCATTGGTCATGCCCATGGAAAGAATAGACATATCAACATTATCTATGTTTTGAGATTTTATGTCAAGTAGTAATTGGTGCATGCCCTGGAACACAGGTCTATTTTCCTCTGGATTTTCAACAAATGGAGCAATAGTCATAAGGCCTCTAATATGAATATGTCTAAAACTTGATGCTATCTCTTTAATAAGATTTACAGCCTCTTCTTTCTTAACTCCAAACTTACTGTCTTCCTCCGCATAATTAACTTCAATAAGTACATCAACCTGAATATCTTTTTTTGCAGCTTCTTTTTCAATTGCCTGAGCTAATTTTATAGAATCAACTGAATGTATAAGAACTGCCTTATTAATAATATACTTTATTTTATTTGTTTGGAGATGTCCTATCATATGAAATCTAACAGGAGTATTAACATTATCGAATTTATCTCTAAGTTCTTGAGGTTTATTCTCACCAAATTCGTTAACATCAATTTCAATAAGTTTTTCAATATCACTTAATGGCTTTGTTTTGCTTACAGCAATCAAAGTAACTTCTTCAGGTTTTCTTCCTATTCTTTTGCAGGTTTCATCAATTGTTTCGCGAACCTTTTTATAATTCTCTTGAATCTGTTCAGCCATTTATCTATAATTCTCCTTTTTATTATAGGCTCTTTAGTACATGCTCTTTAGTACAGGCTCTGGTTTTCTTTAACCTGTGTATAATCCAGCACTATAATATCAAATTCTTTAAGATTTTCATCCTTCTTAACAATAGTAAATTCATCCTGAGATTTTACTATTGTTACTTCAATGAAATTAGCTACTCCGGCATTGGCCAGATAAACACCAGTTAAGTTATCTCTAGCAAGTGAAAGTACTGGTTCTGTAGTCTGCTTATTATCAGTATAAATCTGATCAGTATCATGGAAACTTTCTTCATCCACATAATAATATTTATCATCAGTTTTATAGACAACAAGTGTTACTTTTTGATTTTTGTAGCTAGCACCATCTGGTGGAGCCGCAGGTGCTTTAACCGGTGAAGCATTTGTACTTGTAGCATTTGTATTTGTCGCATATGGACTTAATGCATCTCCTGAGGTGCTAAGTCCTATGGTTGAATCACCTGAACTAGCAGTTGGAGTTATAATATCTGCATCACCTGCAGTAGATTTCACTAATGGTTCAATACCGTTATCAGATCCATCATATCTTCTAACAGTAACAGATTTATTCTGTGATTCTTCAGATTCATTTATATATTCCTTAGGTATCTTAAATACCTCTTTCTCTAAAAGAGATGAATTTGGGACCTTAAGTCCTTCGAATTTATTAAGAATAATCTCGATATTAAGAAATCTGTCATCAATATATTCAACCATATATTTAGAAAGAGATAAAACAAGAAAATACTTATCATCTTCCTTAGGAATCAATCTATAAGTAGAAGAAACATCATTTGGAGAATCGTTTATAGTAAAACGAACCTTTTCTTCCTTCTGAATAGCATCTGCTTCTTTCTTATTTATACTGCAAACTATATTCCAGTTTTCATCAGATACTATCTTAAATACTGTTGAACCAGATTCCAGAATATCTCCTGATTTTAGAGATTGTTTTTTGTAATTATTTTTGCTGAAATCTTCTACAGAAAGTGTTTCTGGAGTCTTTGCTTCGTATCCATCTGTATAATATGTGATGACACCACTTTCTGTTGCTTTAATAGTCTGAATAGTTGAACTAACTTGAGCACCACCAGCATTTATCTGTTGAAGCATAACCTCACTGGAAAGCTCCATAACCTTACTTTCAATCTCAGACTTAAAGTTATAAAGATCAGAAAATGAAACATCTGAATATGAAGACTTATAACTATCTATTGAAGAACGGATACGAACATAATCATTTTTGGTGAAGAGTCTATTTCCCTCATCACCTTCTCCAGTCTCCTGTATTGCAGTGATGATATTTCCAGTCTCATCAACAGAACAAACCGGAGCATTTTTCTTAATCTTATCGCCATCATGTACAAAATAGATCATATAACCAGACTTACCAGAAGTAATCTCGATTTCATTTCTCAGAGCTATTCCTGTACATGAAATATTGCTGTTAATGTTACTAGAGCCAACCTTATAGGTAGGAATAGGTTCTTTCATAAATGACATGATTACAACAACAGCAACATAAATAAGAATAATTGCAAAAACAATTACTGTAGAATCAAGCCTTGCTTTTCTCTTTAATTTTATAAGATTATTATTTTTATTTCTGCTCATTTTTTGTTGTAATGCTCTCTATTCTTGCTATATTTTGGTTAAAACACTTTAGTTTAAAGTTAATTTTTTATTCTTTTTTTATTCTTTTGTTAGATTAAATAGAATACCAATCTTATCATAAAGATCATCTGGTGAAATCGCATCCGCAACAAAAAGCGAATAAGACTTACCATCTATTGTTACATTCATTGCTAGTATATTACCTGCAAGCTTTGTGGTTCCTGTCTTCCAGGAATCAATTGTAATATTTGAAGGAAGCTTATAGGTTCCAGCCAAGAACTGATTTGTAGGAGTAATATCATCTTTCCACTCTACTCCGTCCGCATCCTTATAAGTATATGTAAATGTATCATATGAGTCAATCTCACGGATTATCTCATATTTTTCAGCTTCCTGAAGAATAAGATACATATCATATGCAGTAATATAGTGATTATCATCATGAAGTCCGTGAGGATTGCAGAAATGAGATCCTGTAGCACCAATCTGATATGCTTTGGTATTCATCATATCACAGAAAGTATTTACATCTCCGCCTACATATTCAGCCAGTATCACGGCAAAATCATTATATGATTTCATCAAAAGACCATACAGTAGATTTCTTACTGTAATGGTATAGCCAGCTCTCATCTGACTTATAAGAGCTCCCTCTTCACTGATTGTTGTATCATGTGAAAGGGTAATCTCATCATCAAGACTTATCTTACCAGCGTAAAGAGCATCACATACGACAAGAGCTGTCATAAGTTTTGTTGTACTAGCCGGGTAAATTCTACGAAGCGAATTATAAGATACAATCGGGGTATTTGTTTCATTATCAATCAACAGAGTTGCATATGTATCATCGTCGAACTGATCACATGCAATATCAGCTCCATCTGGAATAACTGCATAAGTTGCCTGATAACCGCCCGGTTCAAAGGTATGAAGTTTTTGACTTACTAATACTTCATTTATCGTTGTATCTTCATACGCATTTGAATAATTAATATTCCTTCGTACAAAAAATGTGACACTACCAACAGCCAGAAGTATAAGTATTAAGTAATAAATGACCGCTCTACCCATTTTGACTTAATTCTTGTAAAGAATTCTCCAATCTAAATCTCCTCTTTCAAGAGCTTTGATAAGAAGCTCTGCTGATGCAAGGTTAGATGCAAGAGGGATATTATATATATCACATAATGTAGAAATAGTGTGAAAATCATTATTATGTGGCTGACTCATACTGCTCTCCCTAAGGAAAATAACCATATCCATCTGATTACTTTCAATTTGAGTTGCAATCTGCTGTACACCACCTAAATGTCCAGCAAGAAATTTATGGATTGAAAGACCAGATGCCTCCTCAACCAATCTTCCTGTTGTTTCCGTTGAATATATGTCATGGTGCTCCATAATTCCTCTATAAGCGATACAAAAATTCTGCATCAATTTCTTTTTTGAATCATGAGCTATTAGTACTATATTCACTTTTATACCTCCCCAAAACCTTTTAATTTAATATTTCCTCTTCTGAAGACTAATATTAAGAACTATTCCTATACCTATAGCAGTACTCATAAGAGATGTAAGTCCATAACTAATAAACGGAAGTGGAATACCTGTATTAGGTAGTAATCTGGTTGCCACTCCAATATTAATAAAGGACTGATAGCCAATCAAAGCAGCCACCCCTAGACTGATTAACATACCAACATCGTCTCTAGCGTGCCTACCGACCCTTATACATTGTAACACTATAAGCAGAATAATTCCAATTATAATTGTACTTCCGAAAAATCCAAATGATTCTCCTACCGCAGAGAAAATAAAGTCAGTCTGCTGCTCGGAAATAAGATTTGTATCTGAAGTATTAGACCCTTCTTTATCTCTTCTAAGTCCTTTACCCATCAGCTGTCCGGAACCAATGGCCATAACAGAGTTTTCCTGCTGCATGGTCTCGTCCTCATACTCTGAAGGATATATAAATGACATGATTCGTTTTACCTGATGATCATATAGAAGTTTTTGATCAGGTTTCTGAATATACCAGATAAATACACTGAATATAGGAATAAGAATAAGTAATGCAACTGCGATTATCTTATAACTTAGTCCTGAAAGGAAGAACAGTGTTAAAAGAACCATTGTAAGACAAATCAGTGTAGATAGATCAGGCTCCTGATATATAAGGAATATAGGAACAGCCCAAAACAGTACGAATCCAATAATCCCACCAAATGTATTTACCTTTTCCTTATCCATAAGTTTACTAAGATAAGTCGAAAAGAAAACAATCATAATAGGTTTTGTAATCTCTGATGGCTGGAAAGTAATACCGGCGATTGTGAACCATCGTGTAGCATTATTAACTGTAGAACCAGCAAGAAGAACCAAAGCCAAAAGTACTGCACTGGCAATATACAGGGCTATATAAAGTCTTGATATCAAATGATAGTCAACAAAGGAAAGAACCAGCATGATAATAATTGAAACTACCACACCAACCGCCTGTTTAGTTGTAAACTCATCATTTACGCTATCAATAACATAAACTCCCAGAATCATAAGGGTCACAACCAGAAATATCAATATGAAGTTGTAATATTTTATATTGTATCTCTTAAAAGGCATTTTAATCTCCTACTTGACCATTATCCTCTGTAAATGTTGCGTCATTTAACGCTTCCTTATCATACATATATGCATAAATGAAACCTGTAAGATCGGCTGCATTTGATGATGCATATCCATTTGGAATAACTGTTGTAACCGAAACCTCGGGAGCGGTATACGGCGCATAAGATATAAACAAGGCATGGGCCGGTCTATCTTCACCTTCCTGTGCAGTACCAGTTTTTCCGGCAATTTGAACATTAACTGAGTTTAGCAGTTTATTATCCTTCAAGTCGTCAGTAACAACCAATCTCATACCGGAATGAACACTATTCCACAATGCACTGTCTATATTAACCTGAGAAGCAATTGTATGGTTTGAGGTTCGGACCACATTTCCTTCGTAATCAGTAATTCTATTCATCAGCGACAGGTTGTAACAGGTTCCGCCATTTGCAAGAGTTGTTACATACCTGGAAAGCTGCACCGGAGCATATGTATGTTTACCCTGTCCAATAGCTGAAGTAACGGCATCCAGATCCGAGAAATGCGGTTCAATCTCTTCTATCTCAATACCAGACTTAGATGTAAGTCCAAACATTTCTGCATATTTTTTAAGGCTTGCAAGACCTTCATCATCCACATACTTACCCGACCTGGTTGCCAGTCTATAACCAACAGTAAAGAAGAAATAGTTACACGAAATATCAATAGCTGTTGGAATACTGATAGAACCATGGGTTAGATGATAATCTCTATATATCCAGCACTTAGGCTTGGTATATACTTCTTCAAATACACCAAGGTCAGTAATATATTCATCTATTCCCAGAACACCTTCGGATACTCCGGCAATAGCTGAAAGAGGTTTAAATGTGGAACCTGGAGCGGTTCTCATCATAGTAGCACGGTTATAAAGTGGATCTGTATGATCCTCAAGAAGAGATTCATAGTAATCCGGATCAACCGTATTGGTAAGGTAATTATTATCATAACTTGGATAACTAACCATAGCTCGAACTTCACCTGTATTTACATCAGTTACTACTACAGCTCCTGAACAAGGAGTAAGAGCTAGCATAGCAGGAGTTATCTCAAGGGATGTAAGCTTTGCAATTATAAAGTTATATGGACTCATAAGTCCAGCTGTAAATGCAGAATATTCCACATCGCCTTCTCTATGAAGAACCCCCTGATCATACAAGAGTTCGATTACATCATAGCTCGAAAGACTTCCTTCTCTTATCATATTTCTTATGACACGATTATTGAAATCCTCATCATCTTTAAGGTAATCAACTGTATATTCGATAAGCATATCGTAGATTTCATCTGAATCATAATACTTATCATCTTCTTCAATAGAAGTAATATCTATAGCTTCTTCGCTGATAAGAAATCTCAGATATTCCTGAAGAGAAGTTTTATCAGAAGTATAATCAATAAATTCTTTTGAGTTCTGATTTACTTTTCCAACATCATATATACCATTTGAACTCAGCATCTCACAGACATATTCGCAGTAATCCTTATATTCAGAATCAAGATTTTTAAGTTCAACAGGATTATCTGTCAGCAGCCCATTTACAGTTTCAAGTGTAGTCGCCTGTCTTGCTGTAAATGTATTATAGAATTTTTTTTCTCTTTCAGTTGCATCAGGAGCATTCATTTCTGAGAGCTTTAGCTGATTGTTACTGAAAAATGCAGCATATACATCAGTGATTGGAATGATTTTTTCTTTATTTCCTTCAGCAGCATAAGCTATATCATGAATCTTGGACATTAGAATAGAAGCAATTTCTTTTTCAAGCATATCATAGCAATACTTCTGAAGATCACTATCTATGGTAAGATAAATGTCATTTCCTGCTATGGAAGGTGTATCACTGGTTACTTCCAAAACTTTTCCAAGGTTATCTACATAAAGAACCTGCTCACCATCAGTACCATGAAGATCTGTCTCATAAACCTTTTCAATTCCGGCTTTACCTACTACATCAGTACTGTTATATACATTTTTTCCAACTTCTTCATTTAAGTAATCAATATCATCCTGTGATGCTTTACCAACATAACCGATAATATGAGAAAAATACTTTGCATCATTATAAATTCGACTGGATTCTACCATGATATCCATACCTAACAGATTATCTTTATTTTCTGTTATCGCAGCTCTACTCTTCTCAGAAATATTATGAGCAATCTCTACAGGAACATATTGCTGGAATCTATTCAGCCATAGGTTATATCTGCAGGCCAGAATCTTCATAGAAGTATCTCTATCATAATCTGAGCTGATTTCGAAGAGTTTCTTCAAATATTTAACCACATCTTCAGCCGAAGAATTCAGCTGTTCTTCTGTCAGATCATCTACTGTGTCAGCTGCATAAACATCCTTAAGGAAATTCTTAAGTACCTGTCCTTCACAGTTAAACTCATATTTCCCATTTTCATCTTTTATTCTAAAACTTGTATCAATATCATCACCGTTAGTTCTTAGAATGCTTAAAGTATTAGCAATGATACGGTTTTTAAGTACATTTTCTGTTAAGCCCATATTTTTTGCTTCATCAGGAAGTGCTGTACTATTTCCAAATGTAAGTGTATATGAAATCTCGTTATAGGCCAGTAGATTTCCATTTACATCATAGATATTTCCGCGGATAGAATTAACGGTAAGAATTTTCTCTGATTTATATTCAAAACTTTTACTATACTGTTCTCCTTGCTCTATCTGAAGAGTAAAAAGGCGGTTAATTAAAAGCACAAAAAGAATTATAAGAATGACTGTCACCGGGAACAGCCTGCTTCTTATATATTCAAATGTTAACTCTTTTAGCGAAATGAAAAAGTCCTTAATAAGTCTCATTTTCTTCCACCCTCTTCTTAATAGCTTTATTTATCCAGACATAAAGCCTGTAAATTATAATCGTAATTATTACTGTATATAATATTTGTGGAAAGAATACTTTCCTTACATAGAAAAAGATATTTGTTCTATTTCTAAGCAGGAATGTGAGTATATATTCCACAAAGCAAAATACAAATTCATCCACTGTTATAATAAAAACCGGCATCATAACATCCTCCATAAGGAATTCCTTATGAAATGAACCATTTAGATATCCAATTATCATGAACAAGAACATATATGGACCAATGAGTGAACTAAAGAAGATATCATAAAGAAAACCGCATACAAAACCTGTAAGCAGTCCTTCTCTTCTTCCTCTCATAATGCCAAATGACATAGTAAGAATCAGGAGCAGATTTGGAACTGTTCCTGATATATTTTGAAAGGAAAAAAGTACACTCTGTAATAGAAAAGATATTATTATAAGAAAAAATATGATTAATACTCTTCGCATTAATAATTCACTTCCTGTTTACGATCAAGTATAACAAGTACATCCTTAATATCTGTGAAATTCACTGTAGGTGTAATATGAGCAGTCTGTGTCAGGTTATTTGAATCCTGCTCAATACTGGAAATGTAACCAATGGTTATACCATAAAGATAACGGTCTGAAACGCTGGATGTGATAATCTTATCACCTTCGCTTATGATAGCATTCTTATCTATATCTGTTGCAAGTAGATAGCCATTATCCATTGTCTGAAGACTACCCTCTATATTGCAAAGATAACCTGCAGAACCAATTTCACCAGTAACATTTGCCCGGTCGTCTATGATAGCTCTAACCTTTGCATAGTTATCATAAGATTCAACCACTATACCAAGAAGACCGTCGTCACAGATAACATTACAGCCTTCATATATTTCATCATTGAGTCCTTTATCAATATAGAACTCATTAAACCAACCAGAAGAGTTAACAGAGAAAACTCTTGCAGCAGTCTTTTCATAATCCGGATATAATTCATCCAGATCATATAAGTCTCTTAAGTGCTGAAGTTCAGCAAGCTCAGCTTCATTTTTCCCCAGTTCATTTTGAAGATTTGTTATATCTCCACGAAGTCGTGTGTTCTCTTCTTTCAGTGCTTTAACATCACCGAAGACTTGCATTTTATCTTCAATCCAGATTCCAATATCATTTACACCCTGCTGGAGAGGGGTGACAACTCCACCTGTAATTTCTCTTACAGGTTTCAGGATATTTGGGAAAAAAGCTGAAATAATTGTAAGAGCAATACAGATTACCGACAGAGCAATAAGTAAATATTTAGGACTTATATCTTTTTTATAATCGAATTTCATTATATGATTTCTTTCTCTTTCATACTGTAATACACACCATCACCAATGATAATGTGATCTAGAATAGGGATTCCCATTTCGTCTCCCTGCTTCTTAAGTTTCTTTGTGTAAATGATGTCTACATCACTTGGTTCCGGATTACCAGAAGGATGATTATGCATAAGAATGATACTTGCTGCATTGGCCATAAGTGCTTCCTTAAAAATCTCTCTGGCTGATAGAATAGCTCTATCTAAGCTTCCAACGGATATAAGAACCTCGTGTATACATTCATTACTATTTGATTCAAATAGTGCGACAACTCTTTCTTTTGTCAAATATCTAGTTTTTTCCATGAAATAATTAGCTACTGATTCAGGTGAATCAAGCCTTATCTTTTCATAATGTCTTTCGGTAGACATTCTTCGAGAGATTTCATTTAATGCTAGTATCTGACTCGCTTTTACTTTACCCACTCCGGAAATGGACATTAGATCATTAACATGACGGTAGTTAAGACCATTTAGCCCTTTATATATCGGATGGGCATTAAGAATCTGCTGTGATAGGTCAAGAACACTTTTATCTTTATCTCCTGTTCTAAGTATGATTGCCAGGAGTTCAGCATCAGAAAGATATTCTGCACCTAGTCGTAACAGCTTTTCCACTGGCTTTTCATGTTCAGCCATATCTGCGATTTTCAAATTGTTTTTATTATTCATTTGTACCTCCTATTCTGCCTCTCATTAGCGTCCAGAAGTACAAATTTTCTTTTTTTATTAAGTTATAAGACTTGTCTTATGTTAACAACTGAAATATATTACCATACAAGAAGGTTTTTTTCTACTATTTTTTGGAGAGACATCATGATGCCAAATTTAGCATGCGGATATGTAAGTCCTCCCTGAAAATATACTGCGTAAGGCGGCTTTATAGGAGCATCTGCAGAAAGCTCTATAGAAGCACCTGAGATAAATGCACCAGCTGCCATAATAACTTCTGAATCATAACCCGGCATAGCCCAAGGTACCGGCTTAACATAGCTGTCCACTGGAGCTGCAGCCTGTATTCCTTCACAGAAGGCTTCAATTAATTCAGGCTTGCCAAGAGTAACAGCTTCAATAATGTCATATCTTTCCTCTGTAGCATTTGGAATTGCTTTAAATCCTAGTCCTTCATATACATTTGCAGCAAATATAGCACCTTTAAGCGCAGCTGCTGTAACAGTTGGAGCAAGGAAAAGTCCCTGAGCAAATTGAGCGGTAAGTCCAAGTGAAGCACCTACTTCTTTTCCAATTCCAGGAGTAATAAGCCTTGTAGCTGCATTTTCAATACATTCCTTAGTTCCACAGATATATCCACCGATTGGCGCAAGTCCACCACCTATATTCTTGATAAGGGAACCTACAACCATATCTGCTCCAACATCTGAAGGTTCTATAGTTTCAACAAATTCACCGTAGCAGTTATCAACCATGATTATAATATCTCTATATGGCTGATTTTCATCCTCAATCCTTCTCATAGCTTCCACGCTGCGGATGAAGCTAATAACTTCACCGATTGCTTCAACTGAAAGAGAAGGTCTTGTGTCATAACCTTTTGATCGTTGAATTTCGATAATTCTTGTTTTACCATTAATTGCCTTCTTAATGGCATCATAGTTCCAAGAACCATCTGGATTAAGATCAACCTGAGAATATGTAATTCCATATTCTGCAAGAGAACCCTTTTCAGGTCTTACACCAATAACTCCCTGAAGAGTATCATAAACAGATCCAGCAACAGAAAGTATTTCATCACCTGGTCGTAAATTACCAGCGAGAGCAATTGTCAGGGCATGTGTACCACAAGTAATCTGCTGTCTGACAAGAGCATCTTCTGTATGAAAGATTTCAGCATATATTTTCTCAAGAGTATCTCTACCTGCATCATTATAACCATAACCGGTAGTACCCTTAAGATGATCCTCAGCCAGACGACATTTAGCCATTGCCTGCTGAACTTTAATCTGATTAATTTCAGCAATTTTATCTATCTTTTGAAATCTGTCCATCAGTTTATCTTCAATTTCTGCACAGTAGTCATATACCTTTTCTGAAATGCCACACTGCAGATAATAATCTTTTAAAGTCTGATTATTTATCTGATTAGAATTTTTAATATTTTCATTATTTTGATCAAAAGCTGTTATATCCATAATTTTTCCTTTATATATATCAAATGATGTGGGTGTCAAAAGTACCTTTTGACACCATATGACATACGGATTGCTC
>CAMNGU010000064.1 GCA_946538525.1 uncultured Lachnospiraceae bacterium | reverse complement strand
TACTTTATATACTTTTTCCATATTCTTCTCCCTTCGATAAATATAACTAAAACGCGACCAGAATTCGATCATCAAACAGCAATCAAAAGAACAAGTACTAAATGTTATTTAATACCATATTCTGCATAATAAGCATCAATACGAGACTTAAGCTCATCATCAATCATGCCCTTTTCAACCAGATATTCAACTACTTCATCCATCGCAACGATGGCAGCTGTATCAAAGCCATAAAGATCTTTAATCTCGTCAAGAGCACCTTTATCTCCTTTACCTCTCTCACATCTATTAAGAGAAACCATAAGACCAACGATTGTAACATCGCCTTGTGCCTTAACGATAGGAATTGTCTCTTCCATAGATTTACCAGAAGTTGTAACATCCTCAACTACTACGATTCTATCACCATCTTTAATTGGACTTCCAAGAAGAATACCAGCATCTCCATGGTCCTTAGCCTCTTTACGATTTGAACAATATCTTATCTCTTTGCCAAAAAGCTTGCTATAAGCAACTGCAGTAACAACACTGATAGGAATACCCTTATAGGCTGGTCCAAATACCACATCAAAGTCATCACCATAAGTATTATGGATTGCCTTTGCATAGTACTCACCTAATTTCATAAGCTGTGTTCCTGTTACATATAAACCAGCATTCATAAAGAAAGGAGATTTTCTACCACTCTTAAGAGTAAAATCTCCAAATTTAAGGACATTTGAGTCCAACATAAAATCGACAAATTCTTTCTTATATGCTTCCAATTTCATTTCCTCCAAATAAAAATTGTGGTATGAAGTTCTATCAATCCCTGAATTTCACACCACAACATTTTAACATATTATCTTTTCTTTTACTACCAATACTTTAATATGGATTATATTCTATATTTGTTATTAAATATCATAAAACTTATGTAAAATGGCTAATTTAAACCAACTTTAGTACCTGATCAAAAATCTTATCAGCCACTTCATCCTTAGAAAGTAAAGGAAGTTCAATCATATCATCTTTAGTGATCATTGTTACAATATTAGTATCAACCTGATATCCAGCACCCTCTGTGGTAAGACTATTAGCGCAGATCATATCAGCATTCTTGCTTTTCAGTTTCTTTCTGGAATTCTCTATAAGATTCTCTGTCTCCATGGAGAAACCAACGATAACCTGTTTCTTATCTTCAACCTTAAGATTATCATCAAATATCTCAAGAGTACCGCTGGAATCCTTCATAGTTCCAAGAGTCTTTAAGATATCTTTAGTTCTTTTAAGCGAGATGCTCATTCCTTCATCATCACCGCTCTTCTTTATCTTATTATCAGCCACAGTTTCAGGAGTAAAATCAGCCACAGCCGCAGACATGATAATGATATCGCTATCTACAGCTTCTTTAACCATAGCATTATACATATCTTCAGCTGAGGTCACATTTATCCTTTTAACACCTGCTGGTGTATCAAGATTAGTAGGTCCAGAAACTAGAACTACTTCGGCCCCTCTCATAGCAGCTACTCTGGCAACTGCATATCCCATCTTACCTGAAGAATGATTGGTAATATATCTTACAGGATCAATAGCTTCCTGGGTTGGACCAGCATCCACAAGCACCTTTCTACCTATCAGATCCTTCTCTCTAGCGCAGGCAAGGATAACCTGTTCCACTAATTTATCAGGCTGAGGGAGCTTACCTTTTCCATCATACCCACATGCTAAATGTCCATCATCAGGTTCAATAATACGATAACCAAATTTCTTTAATTTTCTTATATTATCCTGGACAATTCTATTTTCCAACATATAAACATTCATTGAAGGAGCAATGAGAATTGGACATCTTGCAGGGAGAACTGTGGTTGTAACCATATCATCAGCTATACCATTTGCAATCTTCCCAATTACATCAGCTGTTGCTGGAGCAATAAGTACACAATCTGCACTAGTTCCAAGAGAAACATGTGGTACATTTACATAGTCATCCGGTTCCTCATCAAAGACATCCACATATACCTTATTCTTAGTTAAAACCTGAAATGTTTCAGCAGTAATAAACTTTGTAGCATTTTTAGTCATTACAACATGCACATCTGCATGCTGTTTAACAAGCATACTTGCCACATCCGCCATCTTATAAGCAGCAATACCACCTGTCACACCAAGTAATATATTCTTTCCTTCAAGCATAGTCATCCCCCTATCAAATGATTTATCGTAGGCAATTAAAATGACATTTACAGGTCAAAAAGCTGACCATGTTTTTCATATCTTGTCACTCTATCAATTTCATTTCTCTTGTTAACAAAAACTACTTTAGGAGGGTTCTCAGCAAACTCCTCTGGTGTCATCATAGCATAGCTCATGATGATAACCTTATCACCCTCATTTACCTTTCTAGCTGCTGCACCATTGAGACAGATAACTCCTGAGCCCCTATCTCCAGCAATTACATAGGTTTCAAGACGATTGCCATTGTTGACATCAGCAACCTGAACCTTTTCATATTCTACAATGCCACAAGCATCCATAAGATCTTCATCGATAGTGATACTTCCAACATAGTCAAGAGCCGCCTGAGTTACAACAGCTCTATGGATTTTTGATTTTAAATAAATTCCAAGCATTTCTGTACCTTTCTATTTCTGCTTTTTTTGCTCTCTTTTTCTACTTCCTGCTTTAACCAACCTTCATTACATTATTTAAACAAAAGTAGAAAAATTGCATTATTTAAACAAAAGTAGAAAACCGCATCTTCGATGCTCTCTTTTTCTACTTTTGTTTAGAATAATCTGTTCCAGATTATTCTACCTAGATGATAGAAACATCTTTGAAAGCAAGCTTTCACGATGTTTCTACATCTAGGTTAATGCTGCAATAGTTATACTGTCATCATAAAGTTGTCGATTAGTCTGACTTTATTGTTGATCTTTACAGCTATAGCCACGAGAATATCTCCACTAATTTCATCTATATCTTCCATAGTGAGATTATTGACTACATTTACATATTCTACATCAGCCATAGGTTCTGATTCAAGAAGCTCTATCATTTTAGTTCTTACAACTTTTGCATCTCTTTCACCATCTTCTACAAGCTGCTGACCAAGCTTTATAGATTTGCTAAGAATAAGAGCTGCGCTTCTTTCCTCAACATTCATATATGTATTACGAGAACTCATTGCAAGTCCATCTGCTTCACGAACGATTGGGCAACCTACGATTTCAAGTGGCATATTAAGATCCTTTACCATTCTCTTAACAACGGCCAGCTGCTGTGCGTCCTTCTGTCCAAAATAAGCTCTATCAGGACCAACAATATTGAAAAGCTTTGTTACTACTGTACATACGCCACGGAAATGAACCGGTCTGGAGAGACCACACAGATGATTTGTAAGTCCATTCATATCTACAAAGCTTACAAAACCGTCACCATACATTTCTGAAGGTTCTGGGTTAAAGATAAGATTTGCTCCTGTAGTCTCACAAAGAGCTGTATCTCTCTCTAAATCTCTTGGATATGCCTCCAGATCCTCATTTGGTCCAAACTGTGTTGGATTAACGAATACGCTGACTACAGTTCTGTCGTTATCCTCAACTGACTTCTTAATAAGTGACTGATGTCCTGCATGAAGGAATCCCATAGTTGGAACAAGACCAACTGTATATCCCTTCTTACGCCACTTCGCAACTGTCTCTTTTACTTCTGCTATAGTATGTACAACTTTAATGCTCACTTTTTTATCCTCCACACTTTTATTTAATTATTTATTTTTGCAGCTTCAAGCACTTCAGGGTCAATAGCATATGTATGCTCCTCTGCAGGATATGTACCAGCTTTAACCTCTGCGTCATAAGCTTTGAAGCCTTCCATCATCATTTCACCAACATTTGCAAAGTTCTTTACAAACTTAGGTCTATAATCGCTGAACATTGCAAGCATATCAGCATAAACAAGAATCTGTCCATCTGTTCCTGCTCCACCACCGATACCGATTGTTGGAATTGAAAGCTGTTCTGAAACATAAGTAGCAAGATCTGCCGGAACACACTCAAGAACGATTGAAAATGCACCTGCCTGCTCAAGAAGTCTTGCATCCTTAATAAGCTTTCTGGCTGACTCAATATCTCTACCCTGAGCCTTGTATCCACCAAGTGCGTTGATGGATTGTGGTGTAAGTCCGATATGTCCCATAACAGGAATGCTAGCCTTAACGATAGCTTCCACCTGAGGAATAATCTCCTCGCCCCCCTCAAGTTTTACAGCACCAGCTCTACCTTCCTTCATAAGGCGACCTGCATTTACAACTGCATCATAAACACTTGCCTGATAAGACATAAATGGCATATCAATTACTACCAGAGAATTCTCAGCACCTCTTGCAACAGCTGCACCATGGTGGATCATATCCTCCATTGTTACAGAAACTGTATCAGGATACCCCAGCATTACATTTCCAAGTGAATCACCAACAAGAATTCCGTTAATTCCCGCTTTATCAACAAGCTTTGCCGTTGAATAATCATAGGCAGTAAGCATTGAAATCTTCTCGCCTTTTTTCTTCATTTCCTTAAATGTTACGCTTGTATTCTTCATATTCATTTCCTCCTGTTTAGTAATTAAGAAGTTCTGCCATGTCACTATAATCCTTGTCAGGATTTTTCTCCCTGGCCACCTTCAAAACCTGCTTTGAAGCTTCAACATAAAGGCTCCTAACATCCGGACCAATACTAGCCAAATGAGCCTCAACCGTTTTTACATCATTTCTATCTATTGGACCTGTAAGCTGAGCCACAACACCTCTTTCAGCTATACCATCAGCATTTGCCTTAAATAGTTCCAATAGCATCTCTTCTGCCTGCCTCTTCTCGAAACCACAATCTTTTAGCAGCTCAACAGCACCAGCATAAAGACCGCAGACAAGATTACTTGCCATAACACAAGAGGCATGATACTTGGTTTTATTATCAGCATCCATAATGCCAACACGCATACCGGCAGACTTAAATATATCCGCTAAGTCATTCAAGTATTTCTCATGACCTTCAATTGTTAAATAAGCTTTGGAAAATTCTTTGTAGGACGCATATCTATCAGAGACTGCGTATATTGGATGGATTGAATATCCATAGACCTGAATTTCTGTATCTTCAAATACAGAAGATGATAGAGAACCACTTGTGTGGCATACAATCTTTCCTGCCAATTCCGGGTAAGTCTTAATCTCGTCAAAGACCGTTCTAATAGCCCCATCACTAACAGTCAGTATTACAGCATCACTTGATTTAATTAGATCTTCAGCATTTTCATAAAAAGAAGTATCGGTAAAAACAGCCGCATCTTTGGCATGCTCAGCATTTCTGCTGTAATAGCCTGAGATATCCGCGCCACTCAGCTTCAGGTACTTTCCCATGGTGAAGCCTACGCGACCAGCTCCTATAAATCCAATCCTCATCCCATCACCCCCTATCTGTAAATGTCATCTAATCAATTTCATATCTAAGCCTTTGAGAAGCTCATATTTATGCTCAAATAGAAATTATTAACACATAAAACTTTCAGTAGGTGATACTGTATAGATCTTCTTATTTGTGATACAAATTCAGGTATAGTTTCTTTCGAATACCATCCTATTTAAATTTTAAGTTTAAATTTTTAGTTTAAATTATAGCAAATAATTTAGTAATTTTAGTAATACCAAATTACTTTTTTATTTCCGAGATGAGTATACTCATTTCCTCGTATTTTGTAAAGTGAATTTTATGTGTTCACGATAAGGACAGGTTGTTGTATCGTGAACACATTTTTACAACTCACTCTTTAAATCAATATATGTATTTAGAAGATCATTAATCTGAACCATATCTCCAACTTCTATGGTTTCAGCCAGAGCCATAATAAATTCCTTATCTTCATTTACATACTCAAGATCACGAATCTCGCTAAAAATTGCTCTAATGGTTTCAATATCCTCGTCATAGGTTGCATTTCGCATTGCTTTAAGCTTATCGATATTAATTGTCTTAGGAGTATTATCCTCAGCCTCCTCTGCTTTTGCAGACTTCTTACCATGCTTTTCTGAATACTCACTATCAGTAAGACCTTTCTGATCATCCACAAAGACCATATACTCCTCAATAAGCTCATTTACAACAGAAATACAGTCGTATATGAGGGAAATGTTATCTTCCACATAATGTCTGTTACCCAGGTTAAATGCGTTCTCAATCTTGAGAGCTATATCAGCCCCCTGAGAAGCACCAATATTCTGGAAGCCTGTTCTTATATTATGAATCTTATTTCTAAGACCTCTATAATCGCTATCCAATTTACCTTCAAGTTCTTCAATAGAATCTCTATTCTGATTGTAGAAGGTACTAAGAATCTTGTTGTAGACTTCAACATTACCGCCGATTTTGCCAATAACTCCAGCAACATCAAGATATTCCTCAAGTTTTTGAAGGCCTTCACTGTATCGGGACTCATTTATATACTGTGTAACATCATTGGTTCTATGTTTAATCTTTTCCTTATCAGCAAATCTGTTAACAAGACTTGCAAGTACAGTAATATCAAATGGCTTAAGAATAACTTCTGAGAATCCTTCATCGATGATCTCCTGTCTGTTCTTACCGATAACATCCTCAGTCATGGCAATAATAGGGAGTTTCTCGTAATATTCGCCAGAAAGATCTCTAATCTCCTTAAGTGCGTCGATACCATTCATAACAGGCATAGCTATATCCATAAATACCATATCGTAATTATTGGACATAACCATATCTATAGCGCTGAGACCAGATGTGGCTGTATCACACTTAATCTCCATCTCATTAATAATATCAAGTCCAACATTTCTGCTGAGTTCATCATCATCAACAAGAAGCACCTGAAGTTCTGGAGCCCACATGAGCTCTGCCTCTTCTCGCGATACACGATCAACAATATTATCATTCATAGGAAGCAGATTTGTGGAGTCTGAAGGTCTAGGCTGATTCAGCGAAAATGTAAATGTTGCACCTGCACCATATGTGCTTTCAACCTCCAGTTCGCCAGAAAGAAGATCAACAAATCCCTTTGCAATAGAAAGACTTACACCCTTACCGCTGCTGGCTACAGTCTTCTTCGCCTCATCTACATAATAGATTTCAAAAAGATGCTCCAGTCTCTCATCAGATATACCAATACCGGTATCAGAAACACTGAATACAATTCTGGACTTATCATCTTTCTCATCCTGTTTTCCAAAATCATAATAATCAACAGAAAGAGTTATAGAACCCTCTTTCGTATACTTAATAGAGTTATCCAGTAATATCTCCAGAACCTTCTTGATCTTATCAAAGTCACCCACCAAAATATCAGGAATGTTATCTCCCAAATCAACCAGGAACTTAATAGGTGTACCAGAAAGCTTATTCAGCATTCCATCTGAAATATCACACACAAGAGTTGTAACTGAATACGGTTCATTTACAACTACCTCTGCACCTGATTCAATACGGGCAAGAAGGATCGTCTCATCCACAATTCCGATAACATCATTACCTTTACTTATGATTTCATTTAGCTGTCCCTGTGAATCCGCATCCACTGTTCCATCCTTAAGCATATTGCTGGCAGAACTGATCATAGCATTGATAGGCAGTTTAATCTCGTTACTCATATTGGCAAGGTAGTCAATCTTGGCAGTATTATCCTTAACCACATCCTCATGCTTCTTAGCCAGCTCCTTAAGCTCATCACTCTTACCTGTAAATTTCTTCCAAAGACGGAAAGTAATAAAGAGAATCAAAAGCAGATTCAGAAGAACCAGAGCTAAAATCGAAATCTTAACCGACTTCTTTTCAAGGAAACCTTCTTCCTTGATAATCTTAAACATAATTTTCTCATCACTATAGACCCCATCGCTATTCACAGCGCTGGCTTCAAATGTATAAGTACCACCATCAAGGTTAGTGTAAACCGCCTGGAAAATATCTTCAGAGGTAAGAACATCCGGTTCATTATCAAAACCAACCAGCTGATACTGCACCTGAATATTGTCACGATTCGAATAACTAAGAACTGCAAATGAAATCTCAATCCTCTGTGTATCTGAAGGAATAACCAGCTCGCCACCCATTTGATCATAGTAATATTTTGTTCCATCCACATCCACTTCTGAAACGGTAAGCTTTGGAGGAACATCATTTAAGACTATGTTATAAGTATTAAATGATTCAACACCATTTACAGTACAAATGTAAATAACGCCGCTATTCATTGTATTTTTTGAACTTGAAGAAATACTATTCTCGAGACCATCTCCTGTTGAATAGTATCTTTCAGAAAGAGGTACTGTAGACAGAAGTTCATCTTCTGTGGCAATTATCAGTCCCTTTGAACCAATTACATATGTCTTTCCATCTTCTATAAGCACATTATAAATATTATTGGAAAAATCAATATTACTGATAGCTCTAAATGTTCCGTCATAGTAAGACAGACCATTATTTGTACCGATCCAGATACCATTTTCTCCCTTTGTAATACAGGAAACCACATTAGAAGTAAGTCCATCCTCATCAGTAAAGTTACGGATTCCCTCGTCATTTATAATATAGAGACCGCCACCATCTGAACCAGCATAAATGTCGCCATCTTCATTTTGATAAAGAGATATGATATTGGAATATTCAAGACCATTATCATAGTTATAACTCTTGGTAATCTTTCCAGTTCTACCTATGATACTGATTCCATCTTCTGTACCTACTGCTATACTTCCATCGTTCAATTCATACAGAGAATTGATAAGATTACTAAGAAGACCTGAGGCTTTGTTATAGGCATCAATTCCACCATTTGCGGAATACTTAACCACACCATATCTTCTATAGGTACCGAACCATATATTACCATACTGGTCCTGGATAATGTCTCTAATAGAAACCCCATTTAAATAATCAGTAAGCTCATTGGAAACCAAGGAATGAGTAGAATCAAGAACGAAAAGTCCCTCATCAGTTCCAATATATGTAACACCATTTATAACCTTAACACAGTTTGTTACATTTCCTGGAATACCATATTTTCTATTCACATTTGCGAACTTACTCTTTGCCAGATAAACAATACCTGACTTACTTGAAGCAAACCAGTAGTTTCCTTCGTAGTCCATAACCATGTCAGAAATATAAGTATCAGTAGAAATATTATTAATCTCTGAAAATGTACCATTTGGTGCAAAATATCCTACACCATTATCTGCACAAACATAAACTCTACTATTCTTGCAATAAATGGAGTTAATACCGTCACAAGTAGCACTGAGAATATTTACACTATCCAAATTCTTCAGGGACAGAACATCTTTTCCAACGGTTCCTATATACACCTTTCCATTGGCATCGCTGGCAATAGTTGAAATTTCTTCGGAAGTATAATCTCCTGAAGCCTTCTCACTAACCGAACCATCTGAATTAATACAGAATATAGTATTACCGCCATAGATACCCCAAATCTGAGAATCTGTGGAAGTAATAGCTTTGATGTTATGCTTCTGCAGAGCCTCATTACGAACCAGCTTCTCTCCTGTTTCATCCACAGTATATACACCATAAGCTGTGGCAACATAGATAACACCATCTGAAGACTGACATACACCATTTACGCATTTAACCCCACTATAATAGGCATCAGAGAAATGATATACATCGCTTCCGGATATTCTAAAGAGTCCGTAGTTATTGGTTGAAACCCAAAGACTTCCAGTACTGTCCTGATAGAGATCATTTATGTAATAAACATCAGACTTATCAGTATTCCAAAGATTAAAAAGACGGAACTCAGCGCCATTATACCTATAAAGGCCACCATCTGTACCAATCCAGATATATCCTGACTTAGTCTGATATATACAATTAACCTCTGAGTTTCCTAAACCATTATCCTGATTGAAAAGAATTTCTTTATAATCAGAACCAACGCCCTGAGCTTCAGAAGGAAATGAATTAAATGAAATAACGCCAAAAAGGTATGCCCCAAGGCATACCGTTAATATGGCGAATATTAAATTCATTATTTTCTTCTTTTGAATTATTTTCATTGGATAATTTTATTGGATAATTATATTGGATATTTTTATTGAATATTTTATAAACTATACTTTTATCTTTATGCTTCTCTCAGGAATGCTTCATATCCCTTCTCAGTCTCATAGATATCAGCTTTTGAAGTTACTTCCCAAGGAGCATGCATATTAAGTACAGCAACTCCACAGTCTATTACTTCCATACCATAAAGCGACAGAATATAAGCAATAGTTCCGCCACCACCAACATCAACTTTACCAAGTTCTGCTGTCTGATAGAATACTTTATTCTTCTCAAGAATACCTCTTAACTTGCCAATATATTCCGCATTGGCGTCATTTGAACCTGACTTTCCTCTTGCGCCAGTGAACTTATTGAATACCATACCTTTTCCAAGAAATGCAGCATTCTTAGCTTCAAATGCACTAGCATAGAGAGGATCATAACCAGCACTTACATCAGATGAAAGCATACTTGAATTCTTCAAACATCTTCTAAGACTAAGATTACTGTTATAACCTGCAAGTTCAAGGATCTCAGCAACAGTATTCTCAAAGAACTTTGACTGCATACCTGTAGCTCCTACAGAACCTATCTCTTCCTTATCCACAAGAAGTGTGCAAGATGTTTTCTCAGGATTCTTTACACTAAGCTGTGCAACAAGAGATGTGTAAGCACAAACCTTATCATCCTGTCCATAAGCAATAATCATAGAACTGTCTATACCCATATCACGAGGCTTTCCAGCTGGAACAATCTCAAGCTCAGCAGACATAAAATCTTCTTCCTCAATGTTATATTTCTTCTTAAGTATAGCAAGTACCTGCTGCTTAACGGCATCCTTCTCGCTTTTCTTCTTGTCCTTACCATCATCTTTGTCAGACTTCTTTGAGCTGGTAATCTTAAGTGGTTTTGAAGCAATAAGAAGATCAAGGTTTTCGCCTTCCACTGCAACACTGGCTTTCTTAGCCATCTGATCCTGAGCAAGGTGAATAAGAATATCAGATACACAGAATACAGGATCACTATCATCTTCACCAATAACAACTTTTACCTTTGTTCCATCAGTCTTTACAACCACTCCATGAATAGCAAGAGGAAGTGTAACCCACTGATACTTCTTAATACCACCATAATAATGAGTATCAAGATAAGCAAGGTCGTGGCTCTCATAAAGAGGATTCTGCTTAACATCAAGTCTAGGAGAATCAATATGAGCACCAAGAATATTTAATCCCTCTTCAAGAGACTTCTTACCAATATTGAATAAAGCTACTGTCTTACCCATACATACAGCATAGATTTTATCTCCGGCTTTAACTTTCTTCTTCTTGGAAATTAAATCTTCCAGATTAACATATCCTTCGTTTTTAGCCTTTTCAATTATATATTCTGTGCCTTCTCTCTCAGTCTTACCCTTAAAAAGATAATCTTTATATCCATCACAAAGTTCTTCAAGCTTCTTCTCATCAGCTTTTGTATAGCTCTTCCAAGCATTTTCTCTTTCCATTATTGTCCTCTTTTCTTATTTTCCTTTCTTTTTCTTATTATTCCAGTTTTATTTCCAGTAATAAATTAAGTTTATTTCTGGTTTTCCACTTATTATCCAGTTGTTCTCTAGTCACTCTAATAAGAAAAAATCTATAAACTACTTAAATAGTTATTGATAATAGCAACAGCCTTATCGCAATCCTCCTTAGTAGCAATAAGTGGTGGAACCATACGAATTACATTTGGTTTTACTACTGACATAAGAAGTCTATTGTCAAAGGCATCATGCTTAACATCCAGCGCAATATCTGCATCAAATACAACTCCTACCAGCATTCCCAGTCCTCTCACCTCAGTAACATGTGGAAGCTTACGAAGTTCATTCATGAAATACTCACCAACTTCTTTTGCATTTACATTCAGCTTCTTATCAACTATTTCAGACACTGCAGCATATGAAGCAGCACAGCATACCGGGTTACCACCAAATGTAGTTCCATGAGTTCCTGCCCCCAGAGCACTCATTGCTTCATTGGTAGCACACATTGCAGCGATTGGCATTCCGCCACCCATAGCCTTTGCCATAGTTACCGCATCTGGCTTAATTCCATAGTGCATATATGCCATAATCTCGCCTGTACGGCCCCATCCTGTCTGAACTTCATCCAGGAGAAGTAACATTCCCTTTCTATCACAGAGTTCACGAAGTCCTGTCATAAACTCCTGAGTTGCAGGATAAACACCGCCTTCACCCTGAACAGGCTCAACCATGATAGCTATAACATCATCAGTTGCTGCCTCTTCAAAAGACTGAAGATTATTGAACTCAGCATACTTAAAGCCATCTACAAGTGGTTCAAATCCATTATGAATTGCACTTCCTGGCTGACCAGTAGCTGAAAGTGTTGCAAGTGTTCTTCCATGGAAGGAATTAAGAGCTGTTACAATTTTATATCTCTTTCCGCCGGACTTATCATTTCCATACTTACGAGCCAGCTTGAGCATAGCTTCATTCGCCTCAGCACCACTATTCTGGAACTGAATCTTATCCATACCTATAGTCTCGCAGATTTTCTTTGCAAGAACAGTCTGAGGTACAGTATAGAAATAGTTAGAAGCATGAATCATATCCTGCGCCTGCTCATTTATTGCAGCAATGACAGCCTTATTGCAGCCACCAACTGAATTAACAGCAATACCACCAAGGAAGTCCAGATATGCTCCTCCATCCTCATCATAGATATACATATCAGAGCTGGTATCAGCAACGAAGTCATATCTCTTAAATGTTTCATTCATATATGTTTCTGCCATATTTATAAGTTCATCTTTTGTAAGGTTAAAATCTTCTAATTTCATATCTTTTTCCTCTTTTCGTTAAGTATGTATTACTAAAACATTAACTAAACTCATATTTTACCACATAAAATAGAGATTGTCATATTAAATACTGAATATATACTTCTAGCCTCTCTTTGCGAACTGGCTATTATAAAGATTATAATAAAAACCTCTCTTCGCAATAAGCTGTTCATGATTTCCTTGTTCTATAACCGCTCCATCCTTCATCACAAGAATAATATCCGCTCCCCTAATAGTTGAAAGTCTATGAGCAACTATAAAGCTCGTTCTTCCCTTCATCATCTTATCGAAGGAACGCTGTATTCTCTGCTCTGTTCTGGTATCTATAGAAGATGTAGCTTCATCAAGTATAAGCATAGGCGGAAGTCTTAACATTACTCTGGTGATACAAAGCAGCTGCTTCTGTCCACCAGAAAGGAGACCTCCATCCTCTCCGATAACTGTGTCATAGCCCTCAGGAAGTCTTCGGATAAACCTATCAGCGTGACTCATTTTAGCTGCTGCTTTAATCTCCTCATCCGTAGCATCCGGATAACCATAGGCTATATTCTCTCTAATGGTACCAGACTTTAACCAGGTCTCCTGGAGCACCATACCAAAATTCTGTCTTACACTCTTTCTGGTTAGCTCCATTACATCCTGCTTATCTATATAGATGTAGCCCTTATCAATATCATAAAATCTCATTAGAAGATTGATAAGTGTGGACTTACCACTTCCGGTTGGTCCAACAATAGCTACAGTCTGACCTTGTTTAACATCCAGTGAAAGATTCTGGATCAGTTTCTTTGTCTTATCATAAGAGAAACTTATATTATCAAGAACCACCTCTCCATCTATCTCAAGAAGGTCCTCGTATTCACCATCATATGGTTCCGGCTCCTCGCTTAAGAGATCAAATACTCTCTTGGCACTTGCCAGAGCTGCAGTAAGCTCTGTCATAACACCAGAAATCTCATTAAATGGTTTTGCAAACTGTGTAGCATAACTTAGGAAACATGTAAGCTGTCCTACTGTCAGCTTTCCTGATATAACTATAAATGAACCCACTATAGCTACACCTGCATAGACAATATTATTGATCAGTCTAGTTGAAGGATTAGTAAGAGACGAAAAGAAAGTCGCCTTAAACTCAGCATCCGCCAGTTCATCCCCTAACTGATTAAATCTCTCCTCAGCTCTGGATTCATATGAAAATGCCTGGACAAGTTTTTCATTTCCCACCATCTCATTTACAAGACTTGTCATCTCAGAACGCTTTTCTGACTGTTTAGTAAACATATTATAAGTCTTCTTAGTTATAAAGCCTGCCACTAAAAGAGATAATGGAGTAAGCAGAATAACCACCAGTGCTACCGGTATACTGATCTTAAGCATGAAACATATAGTTCCTACTATCGTGATAACACCAGTAAACAGCTGAGAGAATCCCATAAGCAGACCATCGCTCAGCTGGTCAACATCATTTAGTGTTCTTGCCACTACATCTCCATATTCATGACTATCCACATAACTTATAGGCAGCTTATTGATATGATCATATATTCTAACCCTTAAATCTCTTACTACTTTATAAACGATTGAGTTATTGATCATTCCCATAATCCACTGGAACAATATGGAAACACATATAACTATAACGAATCTTACAAGCAGCTCTGAAATTCTATGAATATTGACATTTCCTTTACCGATTATATAATCAATAGCCTGACCGGATACGATAGGCGCATATAATTGCATGATAACCGTTATAAGAGATGCAATAAGGGAAAGGATCATAAATGGAATATATGGTCCCAGCACTTTCATAAGTTTACTTATAGTATTCTTAATGTCTTTATTTTGATTTTGAGTCTTGTTTTGAGACTTATTATTCTTATTTATATTACTCATGCTTTCACCCCCATTTCGTTCTTAAACTGGGTGTGATAGATTTCCCTATATATTTCTGATGTTCTAAAGAGTTCAGAATGAGTTCCCTGAGCAACTGCTTCACCATCTTCAAGTACGATAATATGATCCGCGTCAAGAATAGACGAAGCTCTCTGGGATACAATAATTGTTATCCTGTCCTTACCTGTTTCTTCCAAAGCTTTCTTAAGATTAGCCTCTGTGGTAAAATCAAGGGCTGAAGAACTGTCATCAAGAATTAGTATCTCTGGTCTACTAACAAGAGCTCTTGCAATACATAGTCTCTGTCTCTGTCCACCTGAGAGATTCTTCCCTCCCTGATTGATCATATATTTCAGTCCCTCTGGATTCTTATATACAAACTCGGATGCCTGGGCTGTATCAATAGCCCATTTAAGTGTATATTCTCTAGCATCCTTATCTGCCACTCTTAAGTTTTCCTCTACAGTACCTTTAAAGAGAGTTGACTGCTGAGGAACAATACTGATCTTCTTTCTCAGATCATCCTTTGTATACTTCTC
>CAMNGU010000063.1 GCA_946538525.1 uncultured Lachnospiraceae bacterium | reverse complement strand
TATCTTTGGTGGGTTCCCACATTTAATTTCCGAATGTAAATTTACACTGTCTTTTGTGTGAATTTCCTTGCATTATGGGTATGTTAGATATATAATATAGCTATCATAAGTGATTATGAATTTTGGTTAAATATCTGGGATGTCCGATAACTCCTACAGTTTGAACCTACATCTTTTTTTAGGGAACTTAATAGCGTGAAACGGATGACCTGCCTCCAGTTTTCTGAGTGGACTTCAGAAGTTTCAGTGCAAGTACCCACCTAGCATTAGCTAGGCGTCAAAAAATAGGAGCCGGCATCTTGGATATTTAAGTTTTACGACTCTATAATTATTTTAAAATTTTTAATTTGTGACTGACAGGCTTAACGTTCATAACGCTAAGCCTTTTCTTAGTTATTGATTATTATTTTTTAAGAAAAATATTTTTATGGACTTTTAGATACTTCTAAAGTATTATTTCTAAGATGTTTTAATAGATATCGAGGTAGAGGATTTGAAGGAGAGGATAAAGGACATAACTAGATTTGCTTCGGCTACAAAGGACGAACACATGGGCGCATTTGCTGCTCAGTCAGCGTTCTTTATCTTTTTGTCGTTTTTTCCAATAATAAATATAATTATCTCATTACCTAAGTTCCTGTATCTAAAAGAAGATCAGGTGCTGGATATCATTTATTATGTGCTCCCAAATCGTTTTGAAAGCTATATCGGAGATTTGGTAGTGGAAATGTACCAGCATTCATCTGGTTCTCTTACTATTATCTCTTTCGTGATTGCCATCTGGTCTGCGGCTAAAGGTCTTATGGCAGTAAGAAATGGTTTAAATGAGGTATATCGTTCCAGAGAGCAAAGAAACTACTTTATCATTCGAAGTATTAGTGCGGTTTATACTGTTGCGCTGGTTATTCTGCTGATCGTTCTTTCTGTTTTAAATATGTTTGGAACGCAGATTGCCCAATATGTTTTGAGTCAGTTCCCTGAGTATTCCAGTGAGGCATGGTTGGTGATAAGTCTTCGTGGAGCGGCAACATTTATATTGCTTTTCATTATGTTTGAACTGATGTATACTATTGTACCGACCAAGAAATTGAAATTCCGCAATCAGATACCTGGAGCACTCTTTGCGGCATTTGCATGGGTGGCTGTAACAAAGATATTTTCACTTTATATTGATATATATGCATCCAGGAGTTATATGTATGGTTCGCTGACTACAGTTATTATGCTGATGTTCTGGCTATACTTTGTTCTTTCGTTAGTGTTTTTAGGTGCACAGATCAATGAGTATCTTCAAACTTGCCGAGACAGAGAGGCGGAGTATGAACTCAGCAAGTATGGCAAGGATAAAACTGATGTTTGGGATGATGACGAGATTGAAGATCCTGAGCTGGGAGAATATACCAGAGAGGAAATGGATGAAATCCTGGAGTCTCAGGATATAGATGAACTTCTGGACAAACGAGAAGAGGTTGGGAATTCGGATTTAGGTTCTTTGGATAAAGAATCACAAGATAAAAGTGATAAAAAGATAATTAATTTTATTAAACAAAAAAATAATCAAAAAAATAAGCAAAAAAATAACCAATCAAAAACTAGAAATAAAAGCATAGAAAAGAGGAAAAAAGGAAATGAGTAAGATTAGAACAAGATTTGCCCCAAGTCCAACAGGAAGAATGCATGTTGGAAATTTAAGAACTGCACTTTATGCGTATCTTATTACAAAGCATGAGGGTGGAGATTTTATTCTGAGAATTGAGGATACAGACCAGAACCGTGAGGTGGAAGGAGCTGTTGATATAATCTATAGAACTCTTACAGAAACTGGACTTCTCTGGGATGAGGGTCCGGATAAGGATGGTGGAGTTGGTCCATATATTCAGTCTGAAAGAATGGCACAGGGAATTTATATGGAATATGCTAAGAAGCTGGTAGAAAAGGGAGAGGCTTACTATTGCTTCTGTGATGAAGAGAGACTTAGTAACCTTCATACAGAGATTGAAGTGGATGGCGAGAAAAAGACAGTATTCCACTATGATAAGCATTGTCTCCATCTCAGCAAAGAAGAGGTTCAGGCAAAGCTTGATGCAGGAGTTCCATTTGTCATAAGACAGAATAATCCTACAGAGGGCGAGACTAAGTTTGAGGATGAGCTGTATGGAACAATTACTGTACCAAATGCAGAATTGGATGACATGATTCTTATCAAGTCTGACGGCTTCCCTACATATAATTTTGCTAATGTTGTTGATGACCACCTTATGGGTATCACACATGTAGTTCGAGGAAATGAGTATCTTTCATCTGCGCCTAAGTACAACAGACTTTACGAGGCTTTTGGCTGGGAAGTGCCTGTATATATTCACTGCCCGCTTATTACAGATGAAAATCACGCAAAGCTTTCAAAGAGAAGTGGCCATTCTTCGTTTGAAGACCTTCTTGAGCAGGGCTTCCTTACAGAGACAATCGTGAATTTTGTATCTCTTCTTGGATGGAGTCCGGAAGGAAATAATGAGATTTTCTCACTTGAGGAGCTGGTTAAGGAGTTTGATTATCATAAGATTTCTAAGTCTCCTGCAGTTCTGGATATGACTAAGCTTAAATGGATGAACGGTGAGTACATCAAGAAACTTGATCCTGAAGTATTCTATGAGAAGGCTGAGCCAATCCTTAAGGAAATCATTACAAAGCCACTGGATCTTAAGAAGATTGCATCAATGGTGCAGAGCCGTATTGAAGTATTTACAGATATCAAAGATCAGGTTGATTTCTTTGAAGAGGTTCCAGAGTATGACAAGGATATGTATACTCATAAGAAAATGAAAACTAATCCGGAGAACAGTCTACAGCTTCTTAAGGAGGTAAGACCGGTTCTTGCTGAGGCAGAAGCTTTTGATAATGATAGCTTATTTGAACTTCTTAAGGCTTTTGGTGCTGAAAAGGAATATAAGACAGGATTTATAATGTGGCCAATCCGTACAGCTATGTCAGGAAAGGCTGCTACTCCAGGTGGAGCAACAGAGCTGATGTCTATTCTTGGTAAAGAGGAGTCTCTTAAGAGAATTGATGCGGCAATTGAGAAATTGTCATAAAGTTATCTAAAGTAATCTAAAGTTATCTAAATAGATGCAAAAATATACTATGCTACTCAGGTCATGCAATCGCTGAACAAGATTTTATAAAACTTTGTCTGGTGATATTGAGGTTTTACCTCATATTTGCATGGCCTTATATTTTAACAAAATACAGTTGAGATAAATAAATAGGACACTAAATATGGTGTTTTTATGTGGTTTGAGTGATTGTTTTTTGAAATACGATATGTTATACTAGCATGTGGTGTTTTCTAAAATAATATTTTGACTAGATTTGATTTGTTTATTTTGAAAGGGGTTTATCCATGAATGAAATAATTGATAGATTATCTTCGATGGATACAGAAACGCTGATAATTCTGGGAATTGCAGCTGTTCTTTTAATATTATTTTTGGTTTTGATCATAGTTACTATAAGAATTTTAGCAACCGCAGGTAAAGACAATACTAAGAAAAAGTCAAAGAAAAAATCTAGAGCTTCTTCAGATGATGAAGACGACGAAGACGACGAAGATGACGAAGACGAGACTAGAGAAAATGAGTCCGATGACGAGGACGATGATTATGACGATGATGAATCTGATGATTATGACGATGAAGATGAAGAAGAAGATGAAATGTCTCGTAAGGTTCGCGAAGCAGTAGAGTCTGTTGAGGGTACTAAGGCTAAAGTCGAAGCTGAAAAGTTAGCGAAAAATTCAGCTATGGAGCAGGCCGCTGAAAAATCTTCAGATGATGCTATGAGAGAGGCTGCTGCAGCGAAGGTCGAAGAGATTGCTAATGCTGTTCATGGTCAGAATGCTGATGCAGATAAAGTAACGGGTGATACTCAGGAAATCAAACGTCCAAAGAGAAATAGTATTTCTTCAAGATTTGATGATATTAAAGAGTCTGGTAAAGAGGCTAGTAAAGAGGCTAGTAAAGAGACTAGTATAGAGGCTAGTATAGAAACTGATTTAGACGCCTATAGATCTGAAATCCCTGTTGAGGGCGATGAGGATTATGATCCAGCTGTAGATGGAAATACAGATGAGCTGGATACAGATAAGATAGTTGCGGCACTTAGAGAAGAAAGAAGTGCAGCTCAGGAAATGAGCGAAAATCTTGCCGAGATGGCAAAGCAGAGAGCTGAAGCTCCGGAGTACAATGCTTCATTTGATAGTGCATTTGTTGAGAGACCTGACAATGATGAGAAGAAGGAACCTGTAATTCCAAATCCTACTCCAGAGTCAGTGCTTGCTGGAACTAGTCCGGTTCAGACTGCTAGTGCTCCTGCAGCAGGTCCGGATCCAAATCTTCTGGGTGCTGCCGCTGCAAGTGCTGTTTCAGGTGCTGCTCCAATATTAGAACCTGAGGCAACTGAGTCAGATAACGAGAAATCTGATAAAGAAAACTTAGATAAAGAAAACTCAGATAAAGAAAAATCAAATAAAGAAAAATCAGATAAGAAAAAGAAAAAACTTGGCCGTGGAAAAGAGAAGGCTGCTAGTCCAGCGCCTAGTGCTCCAGTAAAGAACGCAAAGTATTTCTGGTACAACACTCAGGATGTTGAAGGGCTTGCTCGTAAAGAGGATATGTATTTCAAATGTCATTATTTCAATGATGCTGATGATATAATTCTCGATCTTATTACAGAAATGTATGACTGTGGTTTTGTAAGAACAGAAGAGCTTCAAAGAATTGCTTATGGAATCACATTTAAGTCATTGGGGATGAAAGAGATTCTTCATTCAGATGAGGATTTTCGATTTAATAAGAATGAGGCTACCAAAGAGCCAACTGCTATGGATAAGCAGGAAGCTTATGAGAAGTGGTGCGGATATGTAAATAGCTTCATGACTATTGCAGTTATAAATGCTCCTGATGATGTAAAGGAATATATAATTCAGAAGATGTACGATTATGGAAATCGTGATATCGAGGATCTTATGTACAGTCCATATTAATAGTTTGTATTTATAGGCAGTTACATTTCCTGATTCTGAAATGTTTTGTTTGAGGTGTTCTGTCTAAAGTATCTGATGCAAAGAAAATAAGGAGTTGTTTGGAATGATTCAGACAACTCCTTTTATACATAGCGTTGGACATGTGTTGGACAATGCGATGTATTATAAAACATGGTATTCTAATTATAAGGAGGAATTTTTATGAAAAAGGGAAGTCTTAAGAGAAGATCATCAAAAATGTTCCTGACTCTTGTGCTTGCTCTTGTCCTTTGCCTTGGATCAGCGATTTCTTCATTTGCTATCTCAGGTGAATGGAAGCAGGATTCAACAGGTTGGTGGTTTAAGAAGACAGATGGTTCTTATCCAAAGAGCAGTTGGGAAGAAATCAACAGCAAGTGGTACTATTTTGATGAGACAGGTTATATTGCAACAAGCGAGTACAGAGAAGGCTATTGGGTTGGCTCTGATGGAGCTTGGGTAACAACCTACAAGGGTGGAAAATGGAAGTCAGACAAGAAGGGTAAATGGTACACAGATAATTCAGGATGGTATCCTGTAAGTGCATGGCTCAAGATTGATGGCAAATGGTATTATTTCGATAAGACCGGTTACCTTGTAACAAAGCAGTGGGTTGATAACTGCTATGTTGGCGAAGACGGCGCATGGATTCCAAATGCAAAGAAGGTTGACTATTCAGGAACATATGTTGATACATTTGCAGGAAGAGCTGTTGTAACAATCAAGAAGCAGGGATCCCTTGAAGACTATTACACAATTAATGTAAGATGGCCAAATAGTGCATATCAGGCTTATGAATGGAATATGAGTGGCGAGTTTGATATGGAAGGAACCTTCAAGTATAAGGAAGGTACAAAAACTAAGATTGACTATGATGCAGCTGGCAGTTCTACAAGTACAGTAGTTTATACAAAGCTTTCTGGTACTATCAAGATTGTTGATGGCGTTCTTACATGGACAGATGACAAAGAAAATGTAGCTAAGGGTAATGAGTTTAAGAAGCAGGAAGTTGAGATTACTGGTAAGGACTACACTGGAACATATACAGAAACAAAGTCACACAGAGGTATATTTGATATTAAGGCTACTGCAAATGACTTCTATTCTGTTACTGTTACATGGTCAAGCAGTGCAGCTGAAAGAGCAGTTTGGACATTTACAGGAACCTTTGATAAGGACGGAGTTATGAAGTATACTGACTGTACTAAGGCAAATGTAACTTTTGATGAAAAGGGTAACAGCATTTCAACTACAGTTTATAAGAAGGGTTCAGGAAGCATTAAGATCAGCGAGAAAGATGTTCTTACATGGCAGAATGAGAATGAAGATGTGGCTGTTGATTGTGAATTTGCTAAAGACGCTAAATAATATGCTAAGTAATTAGCTGAGTGACTTATTAAATAATAAGCTTAGTAAGTAACTAGTAATGATTATATAGAACTAAACTATACGAGAGGATAGGTGTTAAAACCTGTCCTCTTTTTTGGTTTTTGGGAGTTTTATTATTCTTCTTGCCATTTGATTGTTAAAATGATGTTTTTTTTTGGTTGAAGGGATGCTGAATTGATGAAAATTGAATCTATCATTTAAAGCGTAGAAGGGATTACAAGAAGAATTGGGGATGTTAGTAATATGAAAGAGATAAAAAAAGAGAATAGAAAAGAAAATAGAAGAATAGAAAATAAAAGAAAAGAAAATAGACGAGAAAATAGAAAAGACAATAAAATAGAAAATCAAATAAAAAAGAATAATATTCTAAAAAGTTGGATAGAAGAAAATATAGATAGATATAGTTTTATCAGAATACTTCTTGCAATAATTGGTGGAGTGATATTCGGACTGTTTTCAAATCCTTATTTGGGCGGAGTGCTCAACATTGGGAATATTACAGGAATGATAGTTTCACTGATCATGATTGGCTATGCTTTGCTTTTTAATTCTGTAAATTCATGGATTAAGAAGCTGGCCAGCAAGAAAACAGGAAGAAGAGTGGTGGCTGCTTTCTCATTTGTATTCTCTGTTGTTTTGGTAACAGCAGTTGTAATTGGAACGCTAATGATAACAGCAACTACAAAAACTGGTGAAGGTGATGAAGTTTTGATTGTTCTTGGGTGTAAAGTAAATGGAGATCAGCCAAGTGCTATGCTAGGCGAGAGACTTATGGCAGCAAAGCAGTATCTTGATACTCATGAAAATGCAGTTTGTATAGTATCTGGTGGAAAAGGTGATGACGAAGGCATATCAGAAGCTCAGTGTATGTATAACTGGCTTGTGAAAAATGGTGTTGAAAAAGATAGGATTTATCTGGAGGATAAGTCAACATCAACACTTGAAAATATTGAGTTTTCAACAAAAATACTTGAGCAAGAAAAGTTAGGAACAAATGTTGCTATAGCAACAAATGAGTTTCATATATTTAGAGCTGGAACAGTGGCCGAAAAGAATGGCCTTTCATACAGTGCTGTACCAGCGAAAACAGACTGGTGGCTTGTTCCATCTTACTCAGTTAGAGAAATGTACGGCATCGTACTGACAGCACTTTTAGTATAAGATAATAACCAACATGAGGACCTATAAAATATTGTTCTTTAATTTGTATGAATATATCAAACCTCTACCCCCTCCTCCTCTCATTAATAGGTTAGTTGGTTTTTGAATAACCCGGCTCTTCCGCATAAAGAGTCGGGTTTTTTCTTGACATTATCTAATATGATGTTATAATCGTATCTGTTTACAAACTGAATAAACTAAAGACTATGAAAGTGCATAAAGCTGCTTTTTCACTTGCAGAGAGACGGGGTCATCGGCTGAAAGCCTTGTTAAGAAAGAATTGGTGGTTATCTTCACACTGGAGTTGCAGAGCTGAAAACTAGATTATTTAATCAGTAGATTTTATGGAAATGATATGGAAATGAAGTTCATTGATTCGTAAGTAGGTCCTGCCGTTAGACGCGTTAAGTCAAATAAGAGTTATATTTTTAAATATAGAAACTGGGTGGTACCGCGGTTAGAAATCGTCCCGGATGTAAATGAGTAAAACGTTCATTTACATCCGGTTTTTTGTGATTAATGAGTTCATGCAGGTTATAAAAACATAAACTTTGAAAGCTTGCTTTCGGAAGTTTATGCTTTTTATAACCTATATGAGGCGAAGCCTCATCATTGCTGAACAGGAGTTGCGAAAGCAACGGGTTCAGCAAATGCATGAACGAACGAAAGTGGAACTTATAAAGTGGAATTGATTTAGGAGGATTAGAAATGAAAGAAATGCTTGAAAAGATCAGGGAGCAGGCTGAAAAGCAGATAGCTATAGCTACTACTCCCGAAGCACTGGATGAGATAAGGGTATCAGTGCTTGGTAAAAAAGGAGAACTTACACAGATTCTTAAGGGAATGAAGGATGTGTCTCCTGAAGAAAGACCTAAGGTTGGACAGATGGTTAATACGGTTAGAGATGCTCTTGAGCAGGCTTTGGCTGAGCAGAAAAAGGTACTTAAGTCTAAGGTTATTGAAAAGAAAATGGAAACAGAGTGGCTGGATGTTACTCGTCCTGGAACAAGAACTCTTAGAGGACATAAGCATCCTAATCAGATAGCTCTGGAAGATCTGGAGAGAGTGTTTATCGGAATGGGATATGAAGTTGTTGAAGGTCCGGAAGTTGAGTATGATCGCATGAACTTTAAACTTCTTAACATTCCTGAGGATCATCCTGCAAAGGACGAACAGGATACATTCTATATAAAGAGACATGATGAGTCAAAGGGAGAGACAACAGAGGACGATATCGTTCTTCGTACACAGACTTCATCAGTGCAGGCAAGAGTTATGCTGGCTGCCGGAAAGCTTAAGGAGACATCAAAAGGATTCCCTGAAAGAAGTCTTCCTATTAAGCTCATTTCCCCTGGACGAGTATTCCGTTCAGATGAAGTGGATGCAACTCACAGCCCTTCTTTCCATCAGGTTGAAGGACTTGTAATCGGAGAAAATGTAACAATGGCTGACCTTAAGGGAACGCTTGATCAGTTTGCCAAAGAGTTCTTCGGACCAGATACAAAGACAAAGCTTCGTCCACATCATTTCCCATTTACAGAGCCATCAGCTGAGGTTGATGTAACTTGCTTCAAATGTCATGGCACAGGCCGTGTGAAGAAAATGGAAGAAGTGAAGGAAGGCGGAAAGCTGGTTAGACGCGAAGTTGACTGTGCATGTACAGCATGTAAGAGTTCAGGATGGATTGAAATCCTTGGTTGTGGTATGGTTCACCCTGATGTTTTGGAAATGTGTGGCATCAACGATAGCGGTAATCCAGATGCTCCGGTTTATTCAGGTTTCGCATTTGGTATCGGTCTCGAGCGTGTAGCACTTCTTAAGTATGAAATCGCTGACATGCGTTTGCTCTACGAAAATGACATCCGTTTTCTTGAGCAGTTCTAGGCAAAATAAATTATAGGATAAGGAGATAAAATAATGGATACACCAGTAATGTGGTTAAAACAGATCGTACCGGAACTTCCATTTCCGGAAGTGGATATAGATGAAAATGGTAATACAACTCTTGAGTATGAAGGGTTGGATAAGGCTGTTGATGAATTTGCAGATAGAATTACTCTTTCTGGATCTCATGTTGAGAGAGTTACTAAGTATTTTAAGAAGCCAACAGGTGCTAGACTTAGTCGTGTAGTAGTTGGCCAGGTTATGGAGGTTGAGAAGCATCCAGATGCAGACAGACTTGTTGTGTGCCAGGTAAATGTTGGTCATACAGTTGAGGCTGGACAGGATGAAAATGGAATTATTCAGATAGTAACCGGAGCGCCAAATATCATTAAGCTTTGCCCTTATACTTATACAGAGGGTGATGCAAAGGTGCTGACTCCAACTGTTCTTGATGGTGGTACAGCGGTATTTAATGTACATACAGGCGAGGATCTTTCACCAAAGGAAGGCAAGATTAAGAAGGGTAAGCTTAGAGGTGTTCCTTCATCAGGTATGATGTGTGCTATCGAGGAGATTGGTGCAAATGGAGAGCTTTATCCTGGAGATAAGGATGGAGTATACCTTTTCACTGAGGATGAGATTAAGCTTATGGATCTTAAGCCGGGTGATGATGCAACAATTAAGCTTGGACTTAATGATGCAAATATAGAGTATGAGATTACATCTAACAGAGTTGACTGCTTCTCTGTTCTCGGAATGGCGAGAGAGGCAGCTGCAACATACAATGTACCATTTGATCCGGAAGGGGATTTTAATCTGGATACAATGAAGGCAAAAGTTGCTGAGAAGGAAGTTCATGACGAGAAGACTTCTGATAAGATTGCAGTAGAGATTAAGGATCCAGACCTTTGCAAGAGATATATTGGTAGAGTAGTTCGTAATGTAAAGATTGGGCCTTCACCACTTTGGCTTCAGAAGAGACTTCGTAGTAGAGATATTAATTCTATCAACAATATCGTTGATATAACAAACTATGTTATGGAAGAACTTGGACAGCCAATGCATGCATTTGACCTTTCTACTCTTGAGGGTAGCAAGATTGTTGTTAGACGTGCAGAGGATGGGGAGAAGTTCACAACACTCCATGATGAGGAACTTACACTTGATACAGATACACTTATGATCTGTGATGCAGTTAAGCCGGTAGCTCTTGCCGGTATTAAGGGTGGAAAGAATTCCATGATCCCTCTTGAGACAAAAGAACTTCCATACATTCTTTTTGAGGCAGCTTGCTTCGAAGGAAATAACATTCGTAAGTCAGAGCGTCGTCATGGCATTTCAACTGATTCTTCAGCTAAGTTCAACAAGGGACTTGATCCAAATCTTGCAGAGCTTGCGATCACTCGTGCAGTACAGCTTATTCAGGAACTTGGATGTGGCGAAGTGCTTGAGGGTGAGGTGGATGTATATCCTGCACCAGTTGAAGCCTGGAAACTTCCATTTGAGCCAGATAAGATGAATGCTCTCTTAGGACTCGATATCAGTGTAGAAGAACAGCTGGATATTTTCGGAAGACTTGGCCTGACATATGATGAGGCTTCAAAGGAGCTTACAGTTCCTACATATAGACAGGATCTTCATTGCATGGCTGATCTGGCTGAGGAGATTGCCCGTATACATGGATATGATAAGATTCCTTCAACTGTACCTACAACAAATGGTGGAATCGGTGGTATCTCTTATGACGAGACTATCAACCGTATTGCACGAGGTATAGTAGAGGAAAATGGATTCTCACAGGGAATGACTTACAGCTTTGAAAGTGCAAAGGTATTTGATAAGCTTCTTATTCCTGAGGGAAGTAAATATAGACATACAATAGAGATAATCAATCCTCTTGGTGAGGACTTCAAGGTAATGAGAACACAGCTTCTTAATGGACTTCTTACCTCTCTTGGAACTAACTCCAGCAGAAGAAATAAGAATGTTCGTCTTTATGAGCTGGGAACAGTTTATCTTCCTCATGAGACATGGCCGGCAAAGCCAACAGAAGAGGGTAAAGAAAATGATCTCCCACTGGACGAGGTTCAGAGACTTGCGCTTGGAATGTATGGAGAGGGCGACTTCTTTGTAATGAAGGGAGTTGTTGAAGAACTTCTTGATAAGCTTAACATGAGTGGTAACGGTGCTTCAGCAAAGAATGCTGTAGAATTCATTTCCACTGCAGAATATTCTCATGAGGATTATCCGTTCCTTCATACTTTAAGACAAGCTAGAATAGTAAAGAAGAAGGATCACAGCGTTGAGGTAGGCTATATTGGACAGCTTCATCCAATAGTTGCTGAAAACTATGGAATTAAGGGCGATGTATATATAGCTGTTTTAAACATGGATATGGTTGTTGAATTAGCTGACTTTGATATCAAGTTCACTGAACTTGCAAAGTATCCTGCATCAACCCGTGACTTGGCGCTTGTATGTGATAGAAATGTTTATGTAGGAAGTATTGAAAAGACTATTCGAGCAAATGCTGGAGAGTATCTTGAAAAACTTGAATTATTTGATGTGTTTGAAGATGCAACAGGAGAGAGGCTAGATGCCACTAAGAAGAGTGTAGCGTATTCGCTAACATTTAGAGCTCTCGATCACAGTTTATCTAGTGATGAGGTTAATTCTGCAGTTGATGCAGTCCTCGAAGCACTGAAATCTCAGAATATACAACTTCGAGCATAGATAATCAAGGAGGAAAAATGGACAATTTTAATCAGGGATATCCACAGCAGCCGCAACAGCCACAGCAAGGATATCCACAGCAACCACAGTATGATCAGTCACAGCAGGGACAGTTTGGACAGCCACAGCAGGGATACTCACAGCAGGGGCAGTTTGGACAGCCGCAGCAGGGATACCCACAGCAGGGGCAGTTTGGACAGCCACAGCAGGGATATCCACAGCAGCCACAGCAGCCAAAACCACAGAAACCAGCGGGAAAAGGAAAGACATTAGGCATTATTCTAGGTATTGTTGGTGCGGTCCTGGTGCTTTTTGTGGTTGGTATAGTAGTGCTTGTAAATCTATTTAAAGTTAAGGTTACAAACGGTTATGCCAGCATGGATGCAACAACAACGAAGGTATTCGAGTCCTTTAATGATAAAGATGTGGATGCATTTTTGGAATGCTATCCAGATGCAAAGTATCTTGATAATGAGGATGAACTTAGAGATGCTTTTGATGATATTCTTTCAGCTGATGTAGAATTTGATCTTTCTTCTATTGAGGTTATTGAAGAGAATGATGTTGATCCAAAAACAAAGGATAGCGTTAAGGCTATGAAACCTGATGAGTATGTTGAGAGAACGGTTTCACTAGAAGCTGATCAGGTTGTGGGTGATACGACATACAGAATAGCACAGAACTTCGAAATTGATTTTATAAGATTTAAAGATAAGTGGTGCATTATAGAATTTTATGCAGACCAGTCTTCAGCAGAGCTTCTAGATGGAGATACAGAAGAGGCAACAGAAGAGGATGCAGAAGAAGATACAGAAGAGGCGACAGAAGAAACTACAGAAGAAACTACAGAAGAAGATACAGAAGAAACTTCAGAGGATTCATCTTCAAATGGTACAGTAGATGCTCCTGCAGACCTTTCAGATGATCTTTTCTCAGAGCAGATTTCTGTGGATGGAGTAGTTTATCATCTTCCATTTGCATATTCAATCATTTCTGATAAGTATACATTTGATCTTGCAGATTATGGATACGAGAATGGATATACATTAGGACCAAATGAGTATATCCTTGCAACTGTATTCCTTGAAAATGCTGATTATGATTCAGATTTAGATGTGTCAGCTGGCTTTATGAATACAACCAGTGAAGATCAGGATATTATGGAGACAGATATCTGGGCTATCGAGTTTGATATTACATGGTGTAAGACAGATAATTATCCAGAGGTTATACTTCCAGGTGGTATCACATGGGGGGCAACTGTTGATGATGTTAAGGAAGCTTATGGAGAACCTGATGGTGAACCATACTATGCAGAGAGTCTTAAGTATTGGAATTATACATATAGTGATCCGGACAATGATTATACAGTGGATCTCATTATCTATGAAGATAGAGGACTTACTGAAATTGATGTTAAGAGCTATAAGGCTGACTAGATTATTGGGATGAGATAAAAAAACGAGATTAGATAAAAAATATGACAGAAGAAGCGTTTGCTTCATCTGTCATATTTTAATTATTACAATGATAAATGTGCACAATTCTAATTGTATATATTGTATAGACTGGGGTGGCATAAAAAGTTTCGCCTGTTTTTTGGTCATTAAATAAAGTTTGTTATATATGATCAAGTCGTATTATTTCTTTAATTTTACTAATGAGTGTGCTAAAATACGAAAGTATTAAATTGAATGTGAGTCCCCTGATGACAGCAGAGGTCTAGCCTCAGCTGTCATCTTTTTGAGAGGGGTATTTATTATAGAAAGGAAAGCCGAAGAAAATAGAAAGTACAGGCTTACAGGATAATAAGGATAATTATGGAAGTAAAAGATTTTTACTATGATCTCCCTGAGGAACTTATTGCTCAGGATCCATTGGAAAAAAGAGATGATTCAAGATTTATGGTCATACATCGAGAAACTGGAGAAATAGAGCATAGAAGGTTTCATGATGTGTTGGAGTATCTAAATCCCGGGGATTGCTTGGTGATTAATGATACTAAGGTTATTCCGGCTCGTCTTTTGGGAGAGAAGGAAGATACGGGAGCCGCCATAGAAGTGCTTCTACTAAAGGATGCGAGTGCTGCTTATGGAAATGTATCTGGTAAAGCTGAAGATAATACTCAGGACAATATTCAGAATAATATTCAGAATAATAATCAGAAAAATATTCGTATATGGGAATGCCTTGTTAAGCCTGGTAAGAAAATGAAACCTGGGGCTAGAGTATGTTTTGGAAAAAATGAGGAAACAGGCGAGGCACTTCTTAGAGCTGAAGTGATAGATACTGTAGAAGAAGGAAATCGTATCATTCGATTTGAATTTGATGGTATATGGGAAGAAGTGCTGGATAGGTTGGGAGAAATGCCACTTCCTCCTTACATTACTCATAAGCTTCAGGACAAGAATCGTTATCAGACGGTGTATGCAAAACATGATGGAAGCGCAGCAGCTCCAACAGCGGGACTTCATTTTACTGAGGAGTTACTTAAACAAATAGAAGAAAAAGGTGTAAAGATTGCGCGACTTACTCTTCATGTTGGGCTTGGAACTTTCCGTCCGGTTAAAGTTGAGAAAATAGAAGATCACCATATGCATAGTGAGTTCTATTTGTTGTCGAAGGAAGCGGCTGATATTATTAATGAAACTAGAAGGAATGGTGGAAGAGTTATTTCGGTTGGAACTACGAGTACGAGAACACTTGAAACAGTAGGAACGCAACAGGAAATAACTAAGACAGGGGAATTTAAGGAGTTACAACCTGCCTCTGGTTGGACAAATATATTTATCTATCCGGGGTATGAATTTAAAATAGTAGATTCTTTAATTACAAACTTCCATTTGCCTGAGTCAACGCTTATAATGTTGGTGTCGGCGTTTTATAATAGAGATGCGGTTATGGCGGCATATGAGGAGGCTGTGAAAGAAAGGTACAGATTCTTCTCATTTGGCGACTCCATGTTTCTAATATAAGAAGAGTTTTGGGGCTTTAGCGATATGAAGAATATCAAGGATAGTATTAAACTGTTTAGGTTTAACATGACCTATACCATTATATTTGAAATTATTCTAAAACTGGTATTTCTGGTCATGTTAATACCATTATATTATGCATATATAAATCTGGCAGTAAAGCTGTCAGGTATTTCTTATCTTACGAAGGAGACGGTGGGGAAATTTATGAAGGCACCGTCTACTTATGCGTTTCTGTTTATAATGTTTGTGTTCATGGCGATGTGTATTATTATGGATGTTTCCGGAATCAGTTATGCATATCATAGAGCAAACTATCTAAAGAA
>CAMNGU010000062.1 GCA_946538525.1 uncultured Lachnospiraceae bacterium | reverse complement strand
CTCTTGATGTTCAGGATAATCTTCAGACACTTTATACATCAGGTACAGTATTCCACGCATTCCTTGGTGAGAAGCTTCCTGATTGGAAGGCAGCTGCTACACTTGTTCGTAAGATTGCAGAGAATTATCGTCTTCCATACTACACAATGTCACCTACATACTCAGTATGTAAGAACCATGGCTACATTACCGGTGAAGTATATGTATGTCCAGACTGTGGAGAGAAGACAGAGGTATATAGCCGTATAACAGGTTACTATAGACCAATTCAGAACTGGAATGATGGAAAGACTCAGGAGTACATGGATCGTCGTGAGTATGATATCAATGTTAGTAAGCTTACACATAATGGTCCTCAGCCAATCAAGTATTCACCAGAGTACTCACGCACAGAAGCTCATTCAGAGTCAAATGCGGCTGCGGATATAAAGACAGAATCTACAAAGAAAGAATCAGCTCAGTCTGTTAAGGCTGAAAATGCAATAGCTCAGGCAAAAGTTCAAGAAGAGCAGAAGACTGCACCAGCAGCAGATGGACCAGTAATGTATGTAAAGGATCACTGTCCAAAGTGCAAGGGCGCTGAGCAGAGATTTAAGCTTGCTAAGGTTGAGTACACAGAAGTTAACTGCTCAGAGAATATGGATATTGCAAGAGAGTTAAATATCACACAGACACCTACAATTATCGATACTGACGGAACAAGATATGTAGGTGACAATGCAGCAGCTGAGTGGCTCAAAGCTCATAATCAGTAAAAATTATTAGATATAGTCAGTAATAAAGTTTGATTAATTATAGGAGCATCTGCTGTGGCTTATTTAAGCTAAGTAAGATGCTCCTTTTAAAATCTTAAATTTTAGAAGCAACTAAAATAAATCATAAAATAATAGGGGATATAGTAATGTACGACATAATTGTAGTAGGCGGAGGACCTGCAGGACTTACGGCGGCAATATATGGACTGAGAAATGGCAAGTCAGTATTTGTTATCGAAAAGTCAGTTTTCGGTGGACAGATAGTTAATTCACCAAAGGTGGAAAACATTCCAGGCTTTGATTCAATAAGTGGAGATGAGTTTGGTGATAAGATGCTGGAACAGGCAATGGGACAAGGTGCAGAGGTAACACTTGAAAATGTTATCTCAGTAGAAGTTGTGAATTCAGAATCCAGATACTTTGTTGTTAAGACTGAAGAAGGTGGAAGCTATGAGGGAAGGACAGTAATCCTTGCCACAGGAACCACTCACCGAGTTCTTGGACTTCCTGGAGAGGAAGAGCTTATAGGAAATGGTATCAGTTTCTGCGCAGTATGTGATGGAGATTTTTATAGAGATAAGACTGTAGTTATGATCGGAGGCGGTAATTCAGCGTTAGTTGAGTCAAGTCTCTTAGTTGATATAGTAGATAAACTTATAATTCTTCAGGATATGCCGGTATTTACTGCAGATCAAAAGTTGCAGGATCAGGTTCTTACTAAGAGTAATATTGAGGCTCATGTAGGAACAAAGGTTCTTGGTTATGAAACTGCAGATGCTGATTTTGGAAAAACTCTCACCGGAGTTATCTACGAGGAAAATGGTGAAACTAAAACAGCAAAATGCGACGGAGTATTCCTGGCAATAGGATTGGTACCGGATAATGGTGCATTTTCAGAGATTGCTGAACTGGATGAGAGAGGTTACTTTGTCCCAGAGAATATTTGTACTACTAAAACTCCTGGACTATTCGTTGCAGGTGACTGCTGTACAAAGACTCTTCGTCAGGTAGCAACAGCATGTTCAGACGGTGCATATGCAGCCATTGCTGCCTGTGAGTATATGAGATAAGTGTCAAAACCTAAGAAAGCCCTTATTACATTATGTAAACTACTTTTTACAGATGCAATAAGGGTTTTTTGCTTTTTATGATACATTTCGCGTAAACATTTTATGTAAACAATTCGCGTAAACATTTAATAAAGCTACTAAGAAAAAATAGTAATACAGAAAAGAGTGGTTCTAGCTTGAAGGGTATAGTTATTTCCTAAAACGATATATATTGTAATAAAGAAAAAAATAGTTTATTCTAATACATATGTAATTGTTATGATAAACATCCAGGAAACTGGTTAACATAATATTTACAAGCGTATTATTTTTTGTAAATAAGGAGGATGTTAAAAATGGCTGTAAGAAGTATAACAGAAGCAGAATTTGAAGAAGTAGTATTAAAGAGTGAAACTCCAGTATTCGTTGATTTCTTTGCAACTTGGTGTGGACCCTGCAAGATGATGTCTCCTATCTTAGAGCAGGTATCAGAAGAGGTTCCAGGTGTTACATTTGTATCAATTGATGTGGATGAGGCTGAGAGACTTGCAATATTACATGGTATCTCAAGTATCCCATGTATGATCCTGTTCAAGAATGGTGAAGAAGTTGATCGTGTGGTTGGAGCGGTTCCGAAGCAGAAGATTTTAGATATAGTTAATAGTTAACATAATATTAATCATGTATTTAGTAGTCAAATAAAAGGTTATAAAAATATAAGGTTATAAATATGATAGATGTTTTAATTATCGGTGCAGGACCTGCAGGACTTTCAGCTGCTATATATGTTCAGCGTGCTGGAAAGCATGCAGTATGTCTTGAAGCACTTACAGTAGGTGGACAGATAGTAAATACACCTGAGATAGCAAATTATCCTGGTATCAAAAAGACCAGTGGTTTTGAATTCTCCATGGGGCTTTATGAACAGGCAACAGAATTGGGAGCGGAAGTAGTTTATGAGAAAGCCGTTAATATCAGTAAAAAAGATGGGGATTTTGTAACCACAACAGAGTCTGGAAAGGAATTTATTTCCAGTGCAGTGATTATAGCTACAGGTGCAAAAAATAGACATTTGGGTCTTGATAAAGAGGAGGCTCTTACAGGAAGAGGAGTATCTTACTGTGCAACCTGTGATGGTGCATTTTTCAAGGGAAAAGATGTGGCTGTAAATGGTGGCGGAAATACTGCTTTAGAGGATGCACTTTTCTTAACCAACTACTGCAATAAGGTTTACATAATTCATAGAAGAGATGAATTTCGTGGTGAGCCACAGAATCTTGAAGCTGTAAGAAATAAAGAAAATGTGGAGTTTGTTCTTAATTCAACAATAGCAGAATTAAAGGGTGATAAGTCTTTAGAATCAGTTGTTGTAAAAGATAAAAATTCTGGAGAACTTCGTGAGATTTTCGTACAAGGATTATTTATAGCCATCGGTCAGGAGCCAGATAATCAGGGCTTTGAGAGCGTGGTTGAGCTTGATCCATCAGGATATGTGGCAGCAGGTGAAACCTGTACCACAAAGACTCCAGGCATCTTTGTGGCAGGAGATTGCAGAACCAAGGAAGTTAGACAGCTCACAACTGCTGCATCAGATGGTGCTATAGCAGCATTAGCAGCTTGCACATTTATATCAAGTTAAAGATTAGTTAACATAATATAAAATAATAAATATAACTATTTACTTATTAATTCCTACTTATTTCATGTGCATATATATAGGTTTCATGGTATACTTAGAATGCGTTTTTAATTATGAAAGAGGGTGGAAGAATATGTACTACTTGATTAAATCATCACTTACTGAGTGTACAGCTGAAGAACTTCATAAAGGTGATTATCAATATGTTGCTGCACTTACGAGAGATGAGTGGTTAAGTCAGCAAAGTAGTTTTGATATGGGTATCGAGCTTGATATCAATGAAGACGATATTCATAATACAAAAGCCGAGGTGAACTATGATTCGCTTACGGGTACATTTTCAGTTCCAAGTAGAAGAGATATCTGTGGAAAAGATTATCAGTACGCATTTGCTCTTGATGAAAAGGGAATTGTATTCATTGATTCCACTGGGGTGGTGGATCGTATTCTTAAAAGGATTGCTCGTACCAAGAAGTGGCGTGTACCTTGTATGGAGAGATTTATTTACGATTTCCTAGAAACTATAATCCATAGAGATTTAACTCTTCTTGAAAGCTATGAGAAAGAGCTGGATTCCATAGAGGACGATATGATGGACGAGCATACGGAGACGGGACTTGGAAGAGTGAACGAAATCCGAAGCGATCTTCGTGAACTTCGAATACATTATGAACAGCTTATCGACTTGGGACAGGAACTCCAGGAAAATGAGAATAATTTCTTTAAGGTTGAGAACACCCGTTATTTCAGACTTTTTACAGATAGAGTTACAAGACTGCATGATATAGCAACATCACTTCGAGACTTTACTATGCAGCTTCGAGATATGTATCATACCCAGATTGATGTTAAGCAGAATAGGATTATGACACTCCTTACGGTTGTAACAACCATTTTCATGCCTCTTACCCTTATGGTTGGATGGTATGGAATGAACTTCCGTTACATGCCGGAGCTTAATACTAAGTGGGGATATCCGGGAGTAATAATAATTAGTGCCATTATCATTGTGGGAGGTCTTTGGTTCTTCAAGAAGAAAAAATGGTTATGATGGCAAATGTGAAAATATAGAGAATTAGAAGGTTTGTGGCAGTCTAAAAGATAGACTGCCACTTTTTTATATGATATAATGTAAGTGGTGTTTTGGGATGCTGAAGAGGGAAAGTAATATGCGACTGACATACACAATTATTTTTGTGGTTTTAATCGTTATACTATTTAATTGTGCATTTGTTTCAAGGAAATCTACGAAATCCATTGGCAATGCTGTTTTTTGGCTTGTCACTTCATTTATTATCCCTGTTTTTGGAAATCTCATAATCATATTCTCAAGCAATAAATTGCTTTCTACAATCGGTTATTATATCTATTTTATAGGTATGGACAGCGCCGTTATGGCAATTATGTATTATTCATTTAAGTATTGCAATATTGAGCGCAGGTTTAAGAAAGTATACTATCTAATTCATTCTTTAGTTTTTATTGATTGTATTCAGTATATTTTTAATCCATTCTTTCATCAGGCCTTCACCACCGAACCTATCACAGTTGATAACAGAATATATTATAGTCTAAATGCTTTTCCAGGTCAGACATATCATAGAATAGTATGCTATGGAATCCTTCTGGTAGCTATTGCCATATTTTTCATGAAGATTGTTACATCTCCGAAGATTTATGTTGAGAAATATGCAGTTATTCTTATTGCTCTTATATTTATAACTCTTTGGGAAACATATTATATTGTCTCCAAAATACCTGTGGATCGTTCTATGATAGGATTTGCAGCATTCGCAGTTTTGGCATTCTACTTTTCTCTTTACTATAGACCTATGCGTTTGCTTGATCAAATGTTGGTAAATATGGTTTCGAATACGAAAGATGCTATTTATTTCTTTGATAAAAACAGAAATTGTGTTTGGGTAAATGAGCCAGGAAGATTACTGTTAGATCTTGTCGGGGATTTTGAAAGTGTTCCTGCCAGACTTAGAGATATGTTTGGAGAAAAGGAATGGAGTGCGGATGAATGGTGTGCCAAAGAAGTAATCGATTATAAAAATATATATGATAAAAATCCAGAAAATACTTCAGTGAAAAAGTATTACTATCTTGAAAAGCATAAGGTAGAAGATGACAGAGGAGAAAAAATCGGTTCCTTTATCAGTATCCGTGATATAACGAAGGAGCAGCTGGCTCTAGAGAAAGAAAGATATAATGCAACTCATGATTCACTTACTGAAATGTATACTAAAGAGTATTTATTTCAGTTATTCAGGAATATGCTGAATGAAAATCCTGATAGAGAATATTATGTTATATATGCGAATATTAATGACTTCAAGATTGTAAATGATATTTTTGGAAATGAGTTTGGTGACTTTGTACTTAAATATATTGCCAGCATTATTCAGTCTCAGGTACAGGATAAGGGTATCTGCGGAAGACTGGTTGGTGATACATTTGGAATATGTATTCCAGTTGATGAGTTTGATGAGGAGAGCTTTGAGAAGGAGCTTACACATTTTACGGTTTCTGATGGTACAGTAGAGCATTACATCCTTATGCATCTTGGAGTTTATAAGGTTAATAAGAAAGAGTTAGAGATTTCATATATGTTTGATAGGGCTAGAATTGCTCTTTCAACAATCAAGAATGATTATAAGACATATATCGCATTTTATGATCATAAGATGAGGGAAGATATGTTGTGGGAGCAGCATATTACTACTGATCTGGCGGAAGCGCTGAAAAATAATCAGATAGTGCCATTTTTACAGCCAATAGTTAATTCACAGCAGAAGGTTGTGGGGGCTGAAGCGCTGGTGAGATGGCTTCATCCTGAGGATGGATTCCTTGCACCATATAGATTTATCCCTATATTTGAGAAAAATGGAATGATTGCTGAGGTGGATAAACATATGTGGGAGGCAGCATGTCAGCTGCTTAGCAAATGGAAGAAGTCAGGTAAGGAGTTCTTCATATCTATAAACATTTCGCCGAAGGATTTCTACTTCATGAATGTTTATGAAGTAATTAAGGAAATTACCACCAGGTATGATATTGATCCAAAGATGCTCCGTATTGAAATCACTGAGACTATGATGATGAATGATGCTGAGAAAAGATTCGATATAATCAGACATTTTCGTGAGGGTGGATTTACAGTGGAGATGGATGACTTCGGAAGTGGGTATTCATCACTTAATATGCTGAAGGATATGCCTGTGGACTTGATCAAGATAGATATGGCATTCCTTAGAAAAACTAAGGATTCAAAGATGGAGAAGGCCATGGTCATTGTTCACCATGTGATAAGAATGTTAAATGAACTTGGATTAGTTTCACTAACTGAGGGTGTTGAAGAAGAGAAGCAGTTTTCTCAATTATCATCAATGGGATGCTCTCTATTTCAGGGGTATTACTTCTCGAAGCCAATGCCTGTGAAAGAGTTTGAAGATAAATATTTATAAAAGCCTATTAATTTTCAAAAATTTTCAGAGTTTTTCAAAAATATCTCTACCCCAAATATCAAAATACAAAACTGACTGAGAGGTTTACATAAAATTGCAGCAAATAAATCTTGCCCCTTTGGAGGGCATTACTACATATATTTTTAGAAATGCCATAGCGAAGTATTATGGCGGTGTTGACAGATTTTACACCCCGTTCCTTACAGCTAGTCATCTTAAGGGACGAGAGTTAAGAGATGTTAAGCCGGAGAACAATAAGGGATTAGATGTAGTTCCGCAGATTCTTACAAATGATGCGGAACTATTTCTTGTTATAACCAGGCAGTTGGCAGAGCTAGGATATAGAGAAGTGAATCTTAATCTGGGATGTCCTTCAGGTACTGTAGTAGCAAAGGGAAGAGGAGCTGGATTTCTGGAAAATCCGGCTAAACTGGATCGATTTCTTGATGAGATATTCTCGTCAGAGATGTTTTGTTATAGCGATGCTTCGAAGACAGAGAGTGACTTAAGTAGTATATCTTCGAAGCATATGAAATTATCTGTAAAAACCAGGATTGGAATGGAGTTTCTATCTGAATGGGACGATATTCTTCAAGTTTACATAAAGTATCCGATAGAGGAGCTAATAATTCACCCAAGACTCAGGGAAGATTTCTATAATGGAGAAGTTAGGCTGGATTCCTTTAGAAAAGCTCAGGATTTGAAGAGTTCAGGACATATATCAATATTATGTTACAATGGAGATATAGTTGACATAACTTCATTTAACATTATAAAGAATGAACTTGCTTTAACAGATGATATTAACATCATGATTGGTAGAGGGTTATTGGCAAATCCGAACTTAGCGAATGAGCTAAGAGCATATGTAAACGATCTGGATATTGAGAATCAATTTGATAAGCGAAAATTCAAAGAATTCATTTCTGAGATTACCGAGAATTATATTGATGAAATGTCCAATGAGAAGCAGGTGGTAATGAAGATGAAAGAATTGTGGACATATTTTGGTAAGGGGCTAGGACTGGATAATAAGCAGATGAAAGAAATATATAAGACTAGTCGATTAGCAGAATATAGAAACGCAGTTCAGATGGTACTTAGTGGAAGTAATTAATATTTATATTAGAGGTCTCTAAGAAGTATCTAAATAGGAAATAAGAATGTTACATGATCTTTTAGGAAAATATAGTATCGAGGAAATGACTGATCTGCTCATCACAGTGTGGGGAAATGTGTTCCTTGTTATTATGATCATATCTCTAAGCATGAGTATGATACAGGATAGAAAGCATAAGGATACAAGGAATATTACAATTCCTTATACTTTTGATGTGCTTTCATTTTATATTATTCTCTTTTTATATAATTTATCGGGGGTTCTATATACTATTTGCATAGGTATTGGACTACCGGGATATCGTTTTTTTGCTGAACTATTTATGTTCATTTTCTATGTCTTCGGTGGGCTTTTAACAATTTTCTTTATACGATTCGTAGATAAAAATGTTATCGAATACTATGGCGGCAGAAGACTAAGATATTTGTGTAAGATACTTACATTTTGTCAGATCATTTTATTTATGTTTCTTGTCATAACCCCATTTTCTGGAGTGATTTACTATTTTGACGATAAACATAATTATGTTAGAGCAGAAGGGTATTGGGCTTGGCAGATTTATACTATCGTATGTTTCCTATTCATAGGCCTTGTAATAATAAGATACTACAAACAAATGAATGCTCTGCTTAGACAGATTGCAGTTATAGCATTTTCATTTCCTTTGATTTCATTTTTAATGTCTGTTTTGACACCGGATTATAACTATTCCTCGGTGCTCATTATTCTGGCAGCCATGTTCATATATCTGCTATATGAGAATTATAAGTCCATATATGCAATAGAATATGTGGTGAAGATGGAGGATGTTCAGAAGAAGCTGATGCTAGATCAGATACAGCCACATTTCTTACATAATTCTCTAACATCAATTATTTATTATATCGATAAAGACCCGGAAAAGGCCAAAGGTGCCCTTGTTAATTTCTCCAAATATCTTCGAAGCAATCTTGATTCAGTAAATGAGAAGAGCGTAATTCCATTTACTCAGGAACTGGAACATACAAAGATGTACCTTTCACTTGAAAAGCTTCGTTTTGAGGATAAGCTTGAAGTAGAGTTTGATATTATCGACTATGAATTTAATATTCCAGTTTTAACACTTCAGCCAATGGTGGAAAATGCAGTTAAACACGGAATTAGGAAGAGCGAAACAGGTCGTGGAAAGGTAAGCATTTCCACAAAACAGTCCAAAGGATATCATATAATTCAGATTAAGGATGATGGTGCTGGTTTTGACACAGAAGAATTAAAACATTTGGATGATACTCATATAGGAGTTAAAAATGTTAAGAAAAGACTGCAGATGGAATGTTCTGGAGTCCTGAATATAGAAAGTAAGGAAAATGAGGGTACTACCTGTACGATCATGATACCTAAGTGATGGTGACTTAATAACTAAAGAGAAGAATAAATAGAAGAATAAAGAGAAGTATAAATAATAGAATAAACAGAAGAATATATAAAAGTATAAATAGAAGTATAAGAAGAGAGAAAAGTAGTAAGAAGTAGAAATAAGTATTTAAAATATAAATTAATAGTAATTAATAGTAATAAGTAGAATTAATAGTAATAAAAGAGAGAGAGTATGAAGATTTTAGTAATAGATGATGAAAGACCAGCTTTAGAGCTTATGTTGGAAACTCTTGGCAGAGTATGTCCTAAGGCGGAAATTGTTTCCTTTATGGAGGCGAGGGATGTTTTGGCCTATGAAGCTTTATCTAATTTTGATGTGGCATTCATGGATATTGAGTTAGGAAGAATGTCTGGAATAGAATTAGCTTTAGAACTTAAGAAAAAGGCTCCAAAGTGTAATATTATCTTCGTAACAAGTTATTCTCATTATGGAACCGAGAGCTTTCGTGCCAGACCTAGTGGATATGTAACTAAGCCTTTTACAGATGAGGATATAAAAAGGGAACTTGGAGACCTGAAGTATCCGATCCAGGAACATAATGATGAGTCAGGTCAAGAAAAAGACCTGAATAATAATCAGAATCATAATTTGAATTTATCAGATAGCAATCTGGATATAGATAAAGAAGCTGAGAATTTAAACAATAGTAACAAGCTTAGATGCAGCACCTTCGGAAACTTCATTGTATATGGAAAAGATGGAAATATCTTGAACTTTACCAGAACCAAATCTAAGGAACTGTTAGCGTACCTAATTGACTGTGCAGGATTTCCTGTTACATCTAATGAAATTGCAAGAGATATATACGAGGTGGAACTTGATAAGCAGATGTCAAAGAATATTTCTAAGATAATCATTGGACTTGTTGATGACCTTAAAAAGGCAGGTTATGATGATGTGGTTATCAAGCAGAATAGACAGATATATATTAATAAAAATAGGGTTAGCTGTGACCTTTATGATGTATTGAATGGGGATATGAAGTCACTGAATTCCTTCCGTGGGGAGTATCTTATCGAATATTCGTGGGCAGAAATAAGTGAATCAGTGGCAAAATTAAAGAATAAGTGATATCATAGTTTTTTGATTTTATTTCAGGTTAAAAGTGTTTTGTGAAAACACGGGAGGAAAAAGTGTTAAAAACTATGAATGATTCGAAAGAGGCTCTAAAGTTCTACAAGCAGGTATTTTTTTTATCAATCCCCATAGCCCTGCAGAGCCTTATCACCATTGGTGTAAATTTGTTAGATACCATGATGGTGGGAAAACTGGGGGATGATTCTCTGTCAGCAACATCGCTGGCAAATTCATTTATCAGTGTTTTTCAAATTCTATGTATGGGCCTGGGAATGGGAGCTTCCGTTCTAGTGTCTAGATATCGTGGTATGATAGATGCAGCAAAAACGGAAAATGAATCTAAGGACGCTTCAAATGCGCTGAGACAGACTGTTTGTCTCATGCTTAGGTTGAATATTACTCTCGCAGCATTATTCGCAATCGCAACATTTGTTATGCCAGGTATAATCATGAGGAGCTATACTTCGGATATGGACATCGTAAATCTGGGGATTAGATACTTTGAGTATTCCGTACTAACATATTTCTTTGTGGGACTATCCTTGGTTGTGACTATAGTTCTTAGAAGTGTGGGGCAGGTTTTCTATCCACTATTTGTATCTGTTGGCGCATTTTTTGTGAATTTTTTCATGAACTATATCTTGATATTTGGTAAGTTTGGCGCTCCGGAGATGGGAGTTGCTGGTGCTGCGCTTGGAACACTGATAGCCAGAATCTTTGAATTCACATTTATTGTGGGGTATCTCATGATATATGATAAGAGAATTGGTTTTAGGCCAAGACATCTATTCATGAAAACCAGATCTCTCCTGAGAGAGTACATAAGAGTTAGCATACCTGTTCTTATAAGTGATGGGATTCTTGCTGTTGGAACCAATTCGGTTGCTATGGTAATTGGACATCTTGGTAAAACATTTGTAGCTGCAAATGCAATCACTAGCGTAACACAGCAGCTTAGCACAGTTGTTATAACTGGAGTGAGTCAGGCAGGTGCAATAGTTACTGGTATTACTCTTGGAAAGGGTGACAAGGAAAAGACCATGAGACAAGGCTATATGTTCTTCAAATTGGGACTGATTCTTGGACTTATATCAGCGCTATTTATATTTATTTTCAGTGATTTGATCATAAGTTTCTATGGAGAGACAAGTGCAGAAACTGTTGCTACGGCAAAGCAGCTGATGAATGCTATCAGCCTTATCATTGTTTTCCAGGGAACCAACAGTATTATGACAAAGGGGGTACTGAGAGGTGGTGGAGATACCACCATGCTCATGCTGACAGATAATATCTTCCTCTGGGTATTGGCAATTCCTCTGGGAATTATTGCAGGTTTCTATCTGAAGCTTCCGGCATTTTGGATTTATATTTTTCTAAAGTCAGATCAGATAGTTAAGACAGTCTGGGCCTTCCTGAGACTTAGGAGCAGGAAATGGATCAAGAAGATATCTACTGGAAATGGTAAGAAAAATGGTGAAATAAATAGTGAGATAAATAGTGAAATAAATAGTGAAATAAAGAGTGGTGAAAATCTGGAAGATAAGAAAGAATCGCATGAAGTAAAATCACAAGTAAAATCACAAGTAGAAGAACAAAATAGTAAAAAAGTAAAAGCAGTCAGTTGACTACAGAGTAAGGAAAAAGCTTGTCGTATGTGACAGGCTTTTTTAGTTGTTATGAATTTATAAAAGAAAAATAAAAAATGTGCAATATTGCAAAAAAAATTAGTTATGTAAACTAAAATTGGCCGCTTTTGGAGAACTAGGGAGAACTGCTTATAGTACAATAGAAGAGTAGTTTTTTTGTATAAAGAAATTTATACAGAATAGGTTGTTTTATTTATGGGGTGTATTTCTCTAAATATCATTTTAATTGTTTTTTTGCGAGGGATTTCCTGGGGTAAAACAACAAATTATGCAAGAGAGGAGAGTAATATATGGAGAAAAGAAAATGGAAATTTCGGCGAGGCATAAGTTATATACTCGCTTCGGGAATGGTTATTTCCACCTTTGCGTATGGAGGTATACCGAAAGCGAGGTATGTAGTAGCGGCAGAGTATAGTACTGGGGAGGTTTCTTCAAATACTTTAGCTAAAGGAGATATTATTAAGTCAGGAGTGAAAGTTAATTGTACTTCACTCGGTGATTTTAGGATATATTATGGCGATTCTAGCAAATTTGAATATTATCCATCATGGACAGCAGATAAAGATTATGAAGTTATACAAATAGTGGATTCTAATTATGGAGACATAAGAATACAAGAAATTTCCTCTAAACAGGATCAGACCATAACAGCTTCTGATGTAACCATGACATATGGAGATTCAGCCAAAGCCATAGGTGCAACAACTAGTGGTGATGGAACACTTTCATACTCAGTATTAAACGAAAGTGATGTTATCAGTGTAGACGAATCTGGAAATGTAACAGCAAATAAAGCTGGTTCAGCAAGTATAAAGATTACAGCTGAAGAAACAGATTCATATAATGCAGCAGAAAAGACTATTAGTGTTACAGTAAATAAGGCAAATCCGGAGATTGATCAAGCTCCAGCTGCAGTAGAGAATCTTATATATAATTCAGAAGCTCAGGCACTTGTAACTGAGGGAACGATAAAGACTACATCTATTGCATCAGCAAATACTGAGAATAAACTTCAGTATAAGATTAGTGCTTATGATGGTGAAGCAGAGGGAGTTACAACAGATTGGAGTGATGATATTCCAACTGGTACTGCTGCAGGAACATATAGCGTTGATTATAGAATAGTCGATGCTACAACAGATGATACAGTTAACTTTAATCCAAATAAATCAGATGAAACAGCTATAGGTACAATTAGTGTTAATATAGCTAAAATTCCAGTCATCGTTACAGCTGATGAGGATCAGAGTAAGGTTTATGGAAAAGCAGATCCTGAATTTACATATACAGTAGAAGTTAATGAACCTGAACAAAAACCTGAAGGTTATGTAGCGCCTACACTTCCAACAGCAGATTTTACTACTGATGGAATGTTTAAAAATGGTAGCTTTACTCGTGAAACGGGTGAGGATGTAGGAGAATATGCATATATCTTTACTGATATTATTGATAACAACGAGATTAATTACGATATAACAGTAGCAGAAGGAACATCTGAAGATCCAGCTGCAACATTTGAAATTACAAGAAAGCAGCTTACTGATGAGGATATTTTGTTAGTTGCTAAAGAGCCAGGAAGTAATGGTTCATACAATTCTGTTCCTTGGGATGAAGATAATGGTTTCGAATACAAATATACAGGTGAGATAGTTAATGCACAGTTTGATATCTATTATACAGATAGAGAAGTGGATGCTAATGGAAATAAGATTAGAGGCACATTTAATCCTAGTAGACCAACATCTAGAACAAATAATGCATTTAAGATTATCAATGATACAGATTATGTATATGATGGAGTAACAACTGAGAAAGAAGTTACTATTCAACCTAATGATATTAACTTTAGAGGAAAAGGAAATTTCCAGGGAAATATTCCTAGTATGTGGAGCCTTATCAAGAATACATTTAATGTAAGGTTATCAGAGTATAGTGGCACTTATGATGGTGAAGAGCATGAGGCAATTGAGGTTCATCCTACTCCTTCAAGAGAATATGCAAAAGAAGAAAAGTCATATGAATATATTCTTTTAGGTAAAGAAGAAATGTCAGCTGATGGATTTGATAGAGATAGTATCATGGCAGACCCTGAAGCTGCATGGGAAGATTTCAGTGACAAGGTTACTACAGATGTTCCTATGATTAAGGATGTAAATGTTGACGAAGATGGAAATGAAGTTTCTTACATCGTACTCTTCAAGGTTTCAATGCATGGATATGAAGATTATTATGGCAGTGCTGAACCTATGATCAGTAAGAAGAGTGTTGAATTAGTAGCAAATGATGCTGAATCAAAGGTTTATGATAATGATCCTTCAACTGATCCTGAACTTACATTTGAAGATTATACAGATCAGTTGGCAGAAGCTGATGTTGAAACTGTTTCAGCTGCAGTTGAAATCACTCGTGAAGAGGGACAGGATGCTGGAAGATATGATATCTACTTCAATATCGATGATCTTAATGAATCATTTACAAATTATGATTTTTCTGAAGAAGAAGGTACATTTGAAATCACAAAGAGAACTGTTAATGTTAGTGTTGAAAGTTTTGAAAAGGTTTACTCAGATGAGTTCCCAGAAGTAGAAGTTAAGATGGACATGGCGGGTGATGAAGGTGTTGCTGAGGATGAAGGTGTTATTGCTGGAGATGAGGAATTAGTCCAGTATGACCTTAAGTATACAAAGGGCAGAACAGATTATTCTCCAAGCAGAACATTAGATGTTGGAGAGTATGAGATTAACCTTAGAAGAAGAGTTACAAATAAGAACTACAATCTTCAGTTTGGTGAGACCGCAACACTTACAGTTACACCAAAGAACATTGAAGATAAAGATGTTAAGGTTACATTTAATGGTAAGACAGATGAGAGTTGCTATGAATGTACATTTAATGGAAAAGAGTATTCACCAACAATCGGTGTTCAGCATTTCGTAGATGACACAATTAATTGTGTTAAGTATGGAAAAGAGCTGGCATCTGGTGGACCAAGTACTCCTGATTATCGTATTACAGGTACAGAGTATGCAACAGAAATTGGTTGCTATATTGTAACAATCGAAGGTTTAAATAACTATGAGGGAACAAGAGAATTAGTATGGGCTATCCTTCCAATGTCACTGGAAACAGAGACAGTTTATAACGGAATGGAGCAGTCACCTGAATTCCTCGATGGTTTTGTACCTGAGGATTATGCTAACCTCTTTACAATGGAATATGCTGGAGAAGATGAAGAGTATTCATCAGAGCTTCCAAAGTATGTAGATGTTAAAATTAATGACGAAGGAAAGATTGATTCTTATCCAGTATATTATAAGATAACATTTAACCCTGAAGAGTTTGGTACAACTGAAGCTGGTGATCCAATTGAAATGGAGCTGTCAACTCAGTTCACAATCCAGCCAGCAGAACTTACACTTCTTTATCCTTATGCTGATAAGGAATATGATGGAACAACAGATATTAGTTTCGTAGATATCGAAGCTGATGGAGTTACAGTTGAAAGCACAACAGACAAGCTTTTAGTTTCATTTGATGCAACTCTTGATGAAGCGGATTCTGATTATGCATTAAATGTGGATGATAAGTATGAGCGTCCAGTTACTGTAAGTGAAAAGCAGTGCAAGGAAGCGGTTATTACAGCAGCTGATGGCAGCGATGCTAAGCCAAGCAACTATAAGCTTTCATTTAAAGAAGATGAAACTAAGCATGCTGACGGTATTTTTGCAAGCGTAACTCAAAAGGTTCTTTATAA
>CAMNGU010000061.1 GCA_946538525.1 uncultured Lachnospiraceae bacterium | reverse complement strand
CCCTCGACACTACGGGTATGAACCGTATGCTCTAGCCAACTGAGCTATCCCGCCATATTGGGGCCTACAGGGCTCGAACCTGTGACCCTCTGCTTGTAAGGCAGATGCTCTCCCAGCTGAGCTAAGACCCCGTCTTAGTCGTGCTCTTTCTCAACAGCACTTTTTCTATTATAGTGAGGAGCCCCTACTTTGTCAAGCAGTTTTTTATAATTTTTTTTAATAATTTTTTTCTTAATTTCCAGCCCTTTATTTAAGCCATTTTTTATAGTTTTACTTTATATTTTTCTGATATGACATTAATATAATGAGGCAGAATCAAATCCACCTCATTATATATTTTTTTATTCAAAGAAAATCTGAAATAAAATATATCTCATTTTGAGTTTTAATCTCTTTAAACTTTAAATCCTTTAATTAAGCTCTTCTACTTTCTTATCGAGATTTATTTCTTTTGTATTTTCTTTATCTAAATTTTCTTTATCTAAAGTCTCTTTATCTAAACTTTCTTTATCTAAACTTTCTTTATCTAAACTTTCTTTATTTAAATTATCTTCAGTTGTATTATTCCCTTTTACTGCTGGAGTAACTAGTGGAAATGCCACATCAACCTTGAAGAGATCCCCATCAATTGTAATATCAAATTTACCATTTTGAAGTTCAGTAAGATTCTTTGCTATAGATAGACCAAGCCCTGATCCTTCTGTATTCCTTGAACGGTCCCCTCTCACAAATCTCTCTGTAAGTTCCTCTGCTGATATATTTAGACTTTCTTTACTGATGTTCTTCACACTTAGTTTAACATTTCCTGCGTCATCAGTACCAAGATCCATATATACTCTGGTGCCCTTCTGAGCGTATTTAACCGTATTATTAAGAATGTTGTCTATAATCCTAAATACTCTTCTTCCGTCAGCGTAAATAAGTGCATTATCCGTCTTAAATGTCTTAACTAATTCCAGCTCCGCCTCAGTAAACTTATCCTCATACTCACCAAGCCCCTGATTGAGCAGTTCCACCAGGTTCATATTCATACATTCCATTTCAATATTTCCTGTACTGGTTTTAGAAGCTTCAATCAAATCAAGAATAAGCTGTTTAAGTCTCTGTGACTTCTGGTCAAGAACATTTATATATTCTTCAGCTTTAGTATTATTGATTTCCTCTTTCTTGAGAAGATCCACATAATTAATTATAGAAGTAAGCGGTGTCTTAATATCATGGGATACATTTGTAATAAGTTCTGCTTTTGTTCTCTCATCTCTAAGAGATTTATCTACCGCCTTGGATAGTCCTCCTCCAAGATTATTGAGGCTCTCACCCATTTCCTTAGCATTAAATGTAAGGTCATCTACATTTACCTTTGCATCCAATTCGCCTGCTTCAATCCTCTTACTAATTTGAAGAAGTTTACTCAGATCTGTCATATACTTAAAAATAGCAAAAACAAATGCACCTGTTAAAGCGATCATAATGAGTACCGCTAATATTCCACTTTCGTTATAACTCAGATTATAAAGATATATAAGCACTATAAGCATAGCTATACAGTATGCACCAACAAAAGCAGCAAGCTTTTTATTTCCTGAGATTCTGCCAGTAACACCTTTGATTTTTCTCTTAAGCCATCTAGCAATCTTTACCAAAAGGAACCCTTCTAAGAATTTACCAGATTTTACCCTTCTAACCAGATTCATGATAATTGCAGCAGATGAAAGGTAAGCAATCAAAAGCATAAATACTGCTACTGATACAGTTCCAAATGGGGCACGATTAATTGCATTTAACAAATAAGATGAATATCCTAAAGCATCTAACGGTATACAAATTCCTGAAATTATAGCAATGTAGAATATAAGCCATATGATATATGGAACACCATCCACCTTATATAGTTTAGCTGGTTCACCTAGAATAAGAATAAATACACATATAATAAATAACACAAAACTAAAGATAAAAAACAATTCAGTATTATCAAAATGTCTTACAAAATTATATGAATTTTTAATCCATGTATTATAGCAATAAAAATCAGAATCATTTATGGATAAAACAAAGTCACAATTTACACCTTTTGTAAGAGAATTAATATCATCTTTTGTAAGATATTCAAATGAAACTACACTACCTTTTGAGTTCTTATACCACTGAGTCAGTTCCTTCTTCTCTGCATCGTACTTAACAAATATATCTGCATCTTCTTCATATCTTTTACATAGTTCATCATAAGTTATATTGTAACCATCTTCCGAATCCCCCTCAATAGTGTCCAAATCGCCGGAATCATAAATCCATGCACGAGATACATTTTCACCATCCAGGCTGTAAGCCGAATTATTCCTATATGCATAATAATCATGCACATTCGAACTATTCTGAATCTTTGTTCTTTCTTCACCAGATAATATTGAATAAACAGCCTCTACATCTGATCTATATATATATCCCGAAAGAATATACTCTTCCAGAGATTTTTGATCCTCAAGCTCCTCTACTTCTCCACTATACAAAAAGTAAATATATTCATTTGGAGATATTTCTTCTGGAAGAGCAGCGCTTCCGTATCGGCCATAATATACCACGCCATAATTTTCCTGGAACAAATATAGATTATTATCAATCATCGCAAAATAATCACCATCATTTATTCCACCATCGTGCAGATTGTCAAAAAGCTGATCTAACGCTTCACGCTCTTCACTCTTAACGCTTTCATTCTCACTATAATTCCAGTATTTGTCAGAAGAATATTTTAGGCAGTTACTTCTAACTATGTCCATATAATCCGCCCATGTCAGTCGAATAAATTTATAATCCTCTGGGAACAGCATACCTGGATATGCTGTGTATTTTGAATTAAATCCACCACCATTCGAAGAAGTATACTCAGCCATCTTCTTATAGGCATCATTTCCTAACATATCTTCTGCTGAAACTTTCTTAGATAGCCCACTGATTTTTTTCGCCTTACCAGAAGCTACCTCTTCACTAATGTCAGCATAATCAAATACTTCAAGTTCCTTATCAGAAAAATCAATATCCTGTACAGTTTTCTCAGCCTTAGCATAACTCTGTACCGTCGACAAATCTCTTAAAATTAAATCCTTTATATACTCTGATTCCTCATAGTTGCTATTCATTGATTTTACATCAGCAAAGTAGAAGCTTCTCAGTACCGTCGCCGTAAAAAATATAGCTGTAGATACAACACTTAAGAAACCCAAGATATAAAGTATTACCCTAAATAATTTGTTTCTAATCAATTTCATCTAATCTTCCTCTTTTTGATTTTTTCACTCGAAATTCTTTAACAAAATGGATTTATCAAAGTTTCTCCACTTTATAGCCCTGGCCCCAAACAACCTTCAAATAACGAGGTTCCTTAGGATTAATTTCGATTTTCTCTCTAATGTGGCGTATATGAACTGCAATAATATTATCTGATGCAATAGCATCCTCATCCCAAACAGCTTCATAAATCTGCGATGTGTTGAATACCCTACCGCTATTCTCAGTAAGATAAAGCAAAATGTTATACTCAATAGGTGTGAGCTTCACTTCCTCTCCATCCACAGTCACGGACTTAGCACTGTCATTTATAACAAGTCCACCATTCACAATAACCTTTTCGTCGTCCAACTCTGCTGTTCCAGCTATGGATCCAAGCATTGTATAACGCCTGATCTGGGATTTAGCCCTGGCCACGAGCTCCAGCGGATTAAATGGCTTCGTTACATAATCATCAGCTCCAATATCCAGTCCCAGAATCTTATCAGCGTCCTCAGACTTTGCAGTTAGAAATATTACAGGCACCTGACTGAACTGTCTGATTTTTCGTGTTGCCATGATTCCATCCATATTTGGCATCATGATGTCAATGATGACCAAATGAATTCTAGAATCCATATCAGCATTTGACTCATTTTCCTTGGTTAAAATATCAAGAGCCTCAAAGCCATCATAAGCTTTGACAACTTCATATCCTGCGGTTTCAAGATAAATGCCGATTGCCTCCACTATATCTTTATCATCGTCACATACAAGTATTCTGTTCATTCCAACCTCCACATTGTTTTACAGTAACCACTATAGATTAGATTTATTAAATAGAAAGTTTCAAATTATTAAGATTTTTTTAAGATAGATTTATTTGGATATATTTAGTTATATTCAAATATATTTAAATATATCAAAAAACATAAAAGAGGGACCGGCTTCTGCTCAGTCCCTCCAAAAATCATTATAAATCAAATACTAATTATATATAAATAATTAAGCCAGATTCATCTTAAAATACTAATTCGCCTAATTTATAGTTTAAGCTCTTACTAGGTCTTTTACTAAGCCTCTACAGGAGCAACATCATCAGTAAAATCAGTATCGTCTTCGAAGAAGTCATCATCAAAATCATCATCAAACTCATCGAAGTCATCAAGGTAATCTGGTGTAAGATACTTATAAACTGCAACTGCAACACCAGCAATAAGAGTAATAACACCAACAATTATACAAACGGCAATAATCGCACTCTTAGCTGTCTCAACTGCATCTTCTTTTACTACTACATCGTTTCTCATAATCAAGAAACCCCCTTTCATCCATTTGAAATATTTTGTAATATAATTTAAGTAAAATCTTTACATGCTTACGCATGTTCTCACATGGAAAAATTATAACATATATTTAAAGCTCTGCAAAGAAAAATTTCACATTAAATCTATCAAGCAATTGCATCAAAATGTCATATTAGCTACAGACACCATGCATTTAATTCTTTTTAATTCTTAAGAAAATACATTCACCTATCTAACTTCAAGCTGCTGATCACGGATTGCATCACTAAAAAGATTCTCGATAAGTTCTCGCGCATGCTTATCCGCCTCTTCCTTAAGAGTCTCTATATCTGCATGCTCCTTAGCATCAGCTTCAGCAAGAGCAACTGCATCTACACCATCCTGCTTCTTATCCCAGTTAAAAAGAGCAAAGCTCTCATCATAGAATTCAATACTTGAAGGATCAACATAGACACTCTGAACCTCTGAATCAGGAATCTCAATCACGATCTTATCGCCATTATCAGTAACCTCAATCTCGCTTACATCGACTCCTGCATCAATCTCAGCTTTATAAGTCATGTTGTAACTCTTCTTATCGATAAATGGAATCTCACCCTCTTCGTAGTGAATTACTCCCTGATAAATAATCTTCTCCGTGGTAAGATCACTAGCACTTTCAAGTGTCTGAGAAACCTCCAGGGAAGTAATGCGTTTTTCCTTTTCTTTCTTATCCAGGTACCTCTTATGAAGAAGCGCACCCGCCCCAAGAGAAAGGAGTATAATGATAATCACTGCAACGATTGCAATAACAACGCTGGCTATGGAAGCACCTCTATTATTTTTAATGCTCATACTATTTTTATTCACTTTCTTCATAGCTTCTCCTTCATAGTTTATCTTTCATAGTTTATTCTTCATAGTTTCTAGCACCTTTTTTGTTTAACTATCAATCTTCTTTAACTTAGCAAGTTTTGCGAATAGTTTCTTCTCTCCTGCTGTATCGAAAACAACAGTAATCTCAAAATCATCGCTAGAAGGTATCATTTCCGTAACAGTACCTTTACCAAACTTAATATGACGAACTCTATCACCAGTCTTATAGTTCACTTCGCCTGTATAAGAACTCTTAAATGCCGCCGCTTTCTTAGCCGGCTGAACCGAATAAGAGCCATAGCTTGAACTTGAAGCTGAACCAGAACCATAACCTGAACCATATGATTTTGAGCCATAAGAACCTGAACCTCTTGAACCAGTTCCCATACCACTTGAACCAGCAGCACGGGCACCATTTCGAATCATCAGTTCCTTTGGTATCTCTTCAATAAATCTAGACTCAGGATTATACTCATAACCACTATATCCCATTCTAGTTGTAGCTGAGCTGAGATACAGAAGTTCCTCCGCCCTCGTGATACCAACATAACACAGTCTTCTCTCTTCTTCAACCGCATCAGGATCATCACTATCCAGTGACATTCCACTTGGAAAGAGCCTCTCCTCCATTCCAACCAGGAATACTATCGGGAACTCAAGTCCCTTAGCAGCATGTATAGTCATAAGTGTAACTTTATTATCTGAATCCTCTTCATCTTCAGAATCCTCAGTATCTGCCACAAGAGAAATATCTTCGAGAAGTCCCATAAGAGTAGCCCCCTCTTCAGTATCCTCCACCTCTTCCAGATAATTAAGGATCTTGTTATGAAGCTCATCCAGGTTATCAATTCTTCCTCTGGCCTCATCCGTACCCTCAGCCTGAAGTTCTACGATATATTTGGTTTTCTCCATGATTGCTTCATAAAGACCATCCAGATCGTCATCCTCAGCATATGGCTTAAGAGATTCCATCAGCTCTATGAACCCCTTAACCTTTTCTCCAGATCTGCCAAGCTGAGCAATACCTTCATCCGTGGAGCAGAAATCATACATGGACATTCCCTGCTCAATACTTAGCTGTCTTATCTTGGCAACTGTAGTTTGACCAATTCCACGCTTTGGCACATTTACTATTCTTGAAAATGATATCTCATCCGCAGGGTTTGCAAGGAGTTTCAGATATGCCACAATATCCCTTATCTCCTTACGGTTGTAGAATCCGGTTCCACCTACCAACTTGTAAGGAATGCTGGCATAGATAAGTTTCTCTTCAAAAAGTCTGGACTGTCTATTGGCTCTGTAGAGAATAGCTATATCAGCATAGTTATGACCTTCTGAAATAAGTCTGGCAATCTTACTGACAGTGCCAAATGCTTCCTCATGGTCAGTTTCATAGATTGTATAATCCAGCTTATCTCCAGGGCCCTTGCTGGTCCAAAGAGTCTTATCCTTACGACCAGTATTGTGAGCAATAACCGCATTTGCAGCATTCAGTATATTTGCTGTAGATCTATAGTTTTCCTCCAGCTTTATAACCTTCGCATCCGGATACTCTTTCTCAAAGTTGAGAATATTATATATATTAGCACCTCTGAACTTATAGATTGACTGATCATCATCACCTACAACACATAGATTGCGCCATTTACCAGCAAGTCTTTTAACTAGCTGGAACTGAGAATCATTTGTATCCTGATACTCGTCAACCATGATATATCTAAAGCGTTCCTGATAATACTCCAGTACATCCTCATCCATATCAAAAAGCTTCAGTGTCTCGAAGATAAGATCATCAAAATCCAGTGCATTATTCATCTTCATTCGGCGCTGATATTCTCTATATACACGAGTATACTGATTCAGTCTATAATCGGAAGCCGTTTCCAGATCCATATCCTCAGGAGTCTTACACTGCTCCTTAGCCTTCGAGATAAATGCAATACACGCCTTCTCTTTAATCTGCTTTGGATCAAGATTCAAAGTCTTAATAACCTCCTTACAGACCGCCTTCTGATCATCTGTATCATATATAGTAAAGTTGTTATCTCCGCCTACTCGATTATAGAAACGGCGAAGAATCTTAACACACATAGAATGGAAAGTGCAGATCCACATTTCGTTACGCTCAAAATCAACAGCACTTTCAACCCTCTCCTTCATCTCATTTGCCGCTTTATTGGTAAATGTGATTGCCAGAATGTTATAAGGATTCGCACCCTCTTCCAGAAGATATGCAATTCTATGTACTAGTGTCCTTGTTTTTCCACTACCTGCACCTGCAAGTATAAGAAGAGGCCCCTCGATATACGAGCAGGCCTCGCTTTGTTTATCATTTAGTCCTATCATCAATTTTTCCTTTATATTTTTATCTTTATATTTATATCTTTTAATTTTTTTCAGGTATATATTTAAATATATTTCACCAATATATTTTAGTATTTAATAAGCATTTATTTATGAATTACTTAGCCTTTAAGTATATTTAAGCTCTATTACTTTAACATAATAGAGCTTAAAAAATGTGCCTATTGGCGAATTATTCAGCTGAAGTTGTACCAAGTCTAGCCTTAAGTGCAGCAAGCTCATCCTGAACTGCAGAATCTGGTGATGCATCATATTTAGCTGTAAGGCTATCAACTTCATTTGAAGCTGTTGTTGAATTCAGCTCTGCCTCAGCCTGAGCAAGATCAAGCATAGCATCTGCCTTATCCTCAATTCTCTGGAATGCAGCAAATCCTGATGCAGAATCAACCTTTGAAGTAATCTTATTGATATCCTGCTGAGCTCTTGCAAGTCTCACCTTAGCCTTAATAGTTTCTCGTCTAGACTCAAGCTCTGAAATATCTGAAACCAGCTTATCATGCATCTGGCGCATCTTCATAGAGTTAGCTGCAGCAACTTCATAAATCTGCTGAAGTGTAGCCTGCTTAGCAACAAGCTTTGCCTTCTCTGAAAGGAATCTAGTTGCATCAGCATCATTTCCAGCTAAAACAGCCTTCTCAGCGTACTGCTGCATCTTTGCTATCTCAGCATTACACTCATCAAGATTTCTCTTAGCCTTTGCTTCATCAGCCATAACGCTGGCAGTTTCATTTTTAACTCTCATCAGATCCTCATTCAGGTTGCGAAGTGTCTGATCAACCATCTTCTCCGGATCTTCAGCCTTATCAAGTATTGCATTGATATTTGCTGACATGATATCTTTAAATCTCTGTAAAATTCCCATTTTGTTACCCTCCTGTAAATAGTTTTATAGGTTATATTATACTTTTAAGCCATTATTAAAACACCAAGTTTTATTATACCCTATCATTTTTTTATATTCAATGCCAGTTTTCTATCTTAATAGCCCCTTCCAGTATTTCCTTTGCTTCCTGAATTTTCTCTTTGGATGCGCTATAGAGAGTTACAATCCGCTCTCCTTCCTTAACCTCTTTACCCACAACTTTATCCAGCCAGATACCCGCCAGAGAATCAATGTCAGCTTCCTTGGTTATTCTTCCTGCTCCAAGGGCCAGAGAAGCTTTACCGAATAGATCTGCATCCATCCTCTTAATCACACCTGAACAAGAAGCAAAAATCGGTTCAACTATCTCGTCCTCGAAGATTCCTTTTACCTTTTCTTCATCTTCAAGAGACTCAATGAAACTTACATCACCACCTTGTGCGGCGATGAATTCTTTAAATTTCTTATATGCTCTACCATCACTGATAACATCATCAATCAATTTATTAAGACTATATCTTAAATCGATTGATAAATCGCTTTCTTCTCTTCCAAGTTTGCCGATTATTATGCCGGATGCGTTCTTCGAAGAATCAGTAGAATCACTATTCAATTCATGAATAGACTTATTATCAGAATTTATTTCAGAATTTATTTTTTGCTGAAAGACTTTATATTCATCTGATTGAACAAACATTTCAATACTAAGTTCCTTAATCAATTCATAAAGTCTTGAATCCTGTTTCTTTCCAGCAAGAAAATGTACCGCCTCTATCACTTCAAGAAGATTTCCAACAGTGTAGCCCAAAGGCTGATTCATATCAGATACCACCGCTGTACACTGCTTTCCAGCCAAATGAGCTATATCAATCATAGCTTGAGCCAGATCCTTGGCGGACTCCTCGTCTCTCATAAATGCACCGGAACCGCATTTCACATCTAAGACAATTGCATCTGCTCCAGAAGCCAGTTTCTTACTCATGATACTGGATGCTATTAACGGAATGCTGTCTACAGTTCCCGTAACATCACGGAGAGCATATAGAACCTTATCTGCAGGGGCCAGATTCTTCGTCTGAGCAGCATCAACCATCCCAACCTCTTTTACCTGTCTTATGAAATCCTCTTCTGAAATATCTGAACTGAAACCAGGTATGGAGTCCAGCTTATCAATGGTTCCACCGGTAATACCCAAGCCACGGCCACTCATTTTCGCAACAGGAACACCAAGTGCAGCCAAGATTGGTCCCAATATAAGTGTTGTCTTATCTCCAACTCCTCCAGTTGAATGTTTATCAACCACAGTACATCCAATCTTAGAAAGATCGAGAACATCACCACTATAACGCATAGCTAAAGTGAGATCCGTTGTTTCCTGCGCTGTCATCCCCTTAAGGCAGATTGCCATCAGGAGCGCCGACATCTGATAATCCTTTATCTCGCCTTTCAAAACACCGTCAATGGTGTAATAAATCTCTTCCTTGTTCAGTTCAAGGCCACGCTTTTTCTTCTCAATGATTTCAACTATATTCATATGTATCCCCCATTTTAAAGCCTTAATCCAAAGCCTTGTTAAGCTCCTCCGTGCCAGGAAGAACAAAGCTACCATTTACGATTATGTCGGTCTCATTTCCTTTGCTATCTACTGTATAAAGTCTTCCCAGCTCATTATACGGAATCGTAATATCTGTATGACAATTGAAGTACGCCTTATCCGGTTCAGAATCTCTAAGCAGCGAGAAATCATTTTCACGACTCACTATCTCTTTGCCGTCCGGATTAAATACCGCATGGTCCTCCATATGGCTGTAGCAGGTGTCTCCCACAGCAAAATGAGGTCCCGTCTTCTCCACGATGAGGATAGGCAACTTTTCTAAAATATTATACTTCTGTGCCATAGTGTATGCAAAGGTATTCGTGCCAATGGCAAATTCTCCCAAAGGAAGGAAATCATGGTAAAAAAGAATATTCTCCTTAATGTAATCCTTGCCCTTCTGAACACCATCTTCCTCATCAAGGAAGTTAGCACAGTTATACTCCTTCACCACACCATCGGCGAAAGATATCTCAATATCCTTAAAATGGTATCCATTTAAATATGCGCCGCTAACATTTATCACACCATTAGTTCCCTTTAGAACAGGAGAAGTAAATACTTCTCCCAGCGGAATATTTACATCAGCTGTACAGTTTTCAAACTGAGTCTGTTTCTCTGGAGCTTCTAAATGTCTTAGCTGGACTGTCATGTTAGTACGATTTCCATTCATACCTTCAATGCGTACTATATCAGCCACATCCAGCGTATCAATAATACTCTGCTGAATCCTAATATACTTATCATTATCGAGAGTATTTATCTTTACAGTCTCATCAAATATAGCCTCAAAATCTTCTCCTATATCAGGCATTGGATATGCAATGATGGTAAAGCTATAAGAATCTCCAGGCAGATATTTATTTCCTATCTGTCCCATGGTTCCATACATTTCAACACTCTCAGATTGCTGCTGCTCACTAAGACTTGTAGCACTCTCTTTAGAAATCGGCGAAAACAGCTCCTCTCCAAATGTTTCAATTACCGCCGGTCCTGCAAATCCCTTAAGATAGCCTTCCAGTTGCTTATATGCTTTCTCTGTAGCCTGAACCCTTAGATCCTTAAACTGGCTCTTCAGGAATATACCCAGGTCATTCATATGATCAAACTCAAATTGCTTATTAACGCTGGTGGATTCGTATCCCTGCTTAACAACACCTCTTCGCACTGTTCTATTAATAGAACATCTAGAGAATATGGCCTTCAGACCCATTTCGCTAAATTGCTTTGCAGCCTCGCGAACCATTCGCTCCTGACCAATATGATATCTGATCCACACTGAATTCTTACCTTCAAATGGAATCCCCATAGTTTTAAATCCACGGCGAAATCCCTGCACATAAGTCTCAGCCATGCTTATAATCTCTTTCTCATCAAGAGAATTAAGGTACTGAGCCAGCTTAACCTCGGAATCAGAAATATATTCTCCATACTTATAGAGGTAACTGAAATCACTCAGATCCTCATTCATCACGATGTCATACGCAACTGAACAGCTCTCTGCAGAAGGATCCTGTGGAACAAATCTATCGTACATTGAATCCAGCACGAAGTAGTCAATATAATCGCTGGCATAGGAGCATATGGCATCTTCCACATTTGCCACCGTCACCACATCCTCAGAATTAAAGAGACAATAAACCTGAAGGAATAGCTCCAGCAGATAAACCACCTGAGCCAGCTTATCGTCAAAAATGTATCCTGGAAGCCCCTGAATCTCAGCCGCCAGATAAGAAAGGTATGGGCCAAATGCACCAAGCTGCTCCTCTGCATAGTCAGGATTGCAGTAGGACTCCCCATAGTTCTGAGGTTTTACATTTGAATAAAGCACATTATTGATTTTCTCTGTATAAATGTACTTTCTTTCAACCTTTGTATCAGAATTTACCATGAGCGACTTATAAATGCCAATCATAGCCAAAATATATTTTGTCTCTCTATCAAAAAAATCTTTATAATGATAATCAGTACTTTTCATGGCACCAAAACTATCATCCATAAAGATTTCATTCAGTCTTTCTTCAATTAATTCAAAGCGATCCAGTAATTCATCTCTTGTAATATCATTTGAAATATCCAGCATCTAATCCTCCGTTTTTTTATGTTGTAGTTTTTTTCTAGATTTTATATTTATACATTTATATATATTCAATTTTATATATTCGATTTTATATATGCATATTTATTTATATTATTCTATGATGTGGGTTTCAAAATTACCTTTTGACACCCACATTTTAGAATTAGCTCTTATACCTCAGAGTATACTATCCTAAAACAGATAAAGTAAGACCAGTGCTACAATATCAATAATAGATATGATCACTGATGCCCTCTTGCTGAGAAGTCCTCCTTCTGAATCACCATAGGAAATGAACCCAAATATGAGTCCAGTCAGTCCCATGATTCCAGAAACAAGAAGTAATGTACCAATTATATCTGGTACATTTCCCTTTAAAACTATTCCCATGACGATGGAAAAAATTATAATAAGGAGCGCTGTAACACCGAAAAGCAGTGATATAAGCGCATCCTTGGACATTACCTCGTCCGAAAATTTATATACTTTCTTCTTTCTAAATGCCATATAAAAATCCTAAGTTTTTTATTTTTTAGGGGTCAGACCCCTTAGAATGACCTTACATGATTAAGCCATCATAAAGTCATAATCCGTTAATAAATTCTTACTTCACGCAGCCACGGATTTCATCCAGAGACTTAATACCCTGAGCTTCCATAAACTGCTCAATACCTTCAATTACTTCAATGGTGGTATTGGGATTAGCGAAGTTTGCCGTTCCAACAGCAACTGCTGTAGCACCAGCCATAATAAATTCTATGGCATCCTCTGCATTTGTAACTCCACCCATTGCAAGGATAGGAACATCAACAGCCTGAGCCACCTGATAAACCATGCGAACAGCAATTGGATGAATTGCAGGACCAGACATTCCGCCTGTCTTGTTGGCTAGAAGGAACGCTCTACGATTGATATCAATCTTCATTCCTGTAAGCGTATTGATGAGCGAAAGTCCATCGGCGCCACCATCGACAGCAGCTCTAGCCATCTCTGCGATGTCAGTTACATTTGGACTAAGCTTCATGATAGCAGGCTGCTTTGCCTTAGCCTTAATCATCTTAGTAATGTTGTTCAGGCACTTTGGATCAGTTCCAAATGCGATTCCACCCTCTTTTACATTTGGGCAGGACACATTGATTTCTAGAAGATCCACATTGTCGCACTCAGCCAGTTTTTCAACGCAGCTCACATACTCTTCTTCGCTGTGACCGCAGACATTCACGATAACCTTTGTATCATACTTCTCAAGGAAAGGAAGGTCACGATTCACAAATGTATCAATTCCTGGATTCTGAAGACCGATGGCATTCAGCATACCACCATAGACCTCAGCAACGCGAGGAGTCGCATTTCCCTCCCATGGGGTAATTGCAACGCCCTTTGTTGTAACCGCTCCAAGACGGTTAAGATCAACAAAGTCGCTATATTCAATACCCGAGCCAAATGTACCAGAAGCAACGGTTATCGGGTTTTTCATTTTAACGCCACATAAATCGATTGATGTATCTATCATTGTTTTTTCCTTATTTATAATAGTTTGTTTAAAATCTAATTTTGAATAATCTACTGAGCAAATAGTTTTCGCTCTCTACAGCTCTACTTCGTCTGCCTTAAATACAGGGCCGTCTACACAGATTCTCTTATTATTCACCTGTGAATGCTCGTCCACTTCTGTAGTCTTGCATACACAAGCTAAGCAGGCACCGATTCCACAAGCCATTCTTTCTTCAAGAGAAATCTGAGCTTCAATATCTTTCTCATAAGCATAGCTCTTGATAGCTCTAAGCATTGGCTTTGGACCGCAGGCAAATATCTCATCACCTACAACACCATATTCTCTTGCTGCATCGATGACTGTTCCTTTTACACCTACGCTTCCTGTATCACTAGAAATATAGATAGTTGCTATCTTCTTAAACTCATTTACAAGAAATGTATTATCACGGAAGCCAAGTATTACAGTCAGGTTCTCTTTTGAAACACCTTTGGCTGATAATTCCTTTGCAAGCTGAAGCATTGGAGGAATACCGATACCACCACCCATGAGGATTGGATGGTCGCTGTCCAGAGTATAGCCATTTCCAATTGGTCCCAACACATCAATTGTGTCACCCTTCTTATATGTACTAAACTCTGTAGTTCCCTTTCCAGCTGTACGATATACTAACCTTAGACTACCGGCCTTTTTATCCACCTCACAGATACTGATTGGGCGAGGAAGAATTCGTGCCGCATTCTTTGTATAGAGGGATACAAATTGTCCACTATGAGCTTCTGCCGCAATACTAGGACATTTGATCCACATGCTATAGACATCATCTACCAGATGATCTTGTTTTGTAATTTCTGCTGTTAATTTTTCCATTATATTTCAACTTTCGTTTTGAATTATTAAGAATCATTTTGAAAAATCTAGATAAACTATGACTGATGTAAAATCTTGTTTCCTAGAATACATTTACTCTAATATCTTCAATCATATCCTCTGTAGCTTTTCTTGCTGCATCAGCATAACCTTCTGCACCAAACTCAGCATACTTCTCATTTTTATAAGCAGCGATGATACCACGGGATGAATTGATGATGGCTCCAAGACCATCTTCATTAAAGAAGCCCTTAAGGTCTTTTCCACTTCCACCCTGAGCGCCATAGCCAGGAACAAGAATATAGTTCTTAGGCATGAGCTTTCTAAGAGCAATACCCATTTCAGGATATGTAGCACCAACTACTGCACCAACATTGCTGTAACCAGCTCCATCAGCAGAACCATTTTTACCAGTTCCATCGTCCATGCTTTCATTTCCCCACTCAACAACCTTCTCAGCAACCTTCTCATAAAGTGGACGGCCATCCTCGCTGAGAATCTGATCCTGGAACTCACCAGAAGAAGGATTTGAAGTCTTTACAAGAACAAAGATACCCTTGTCATTCTGATTACATACATCCACAAACGGCTTAACTCCATCTGTTCCAAGATATGGATTGACTGTTACAATATCTTCATCAATTGGATCAATCTCCTGATCTCCAATCTTTACTGTACCAATGTGACCAATGGCATAAGCTGTACTTGTTGAGCCAATGTCACCTCTCTTTATATCACCGATAACAACAAGCCCTTTCTTGTGAGCGTAGTCAACAGTCTTCTTGTAAGCAACAAGTCCAGGAATTCCGAACTGCTCATACATAGCAATCTGTGGCTTAACAGCAGGGATAAGATCTGCAACAGCATCCATAAGACCAACATTATATTCATATATAGCCTCACTTACAGCCTCAAGTGTATATCCCATCTCACTATAGTATTTATCTAAAATCTGCTGAGGTACAAATCCAAGCTGTGGATCAAGACCAACAACTATAGGCGCACCCTTCTTTTTAATTTCAGAAATAAGCTTTGATATCATCTGGTATTCTCCTCTCAATAATTAAATAAACCATATGACATAATAGCATCATTCTTGATTTTTCTCAACAGTTGAACTGGGATTTTGTGAAGGATTAGGGAAATTGAAGCCTGGAGGGGTTCCAACTTGCTTTACTAAGCTGATATGCGCACGGTATTGTGAAGGCTAGTGAAAATTTGAAGCCTGGAGGGGTTCCAACTTGCTTTACTAAGCTGATATGCGCACGGTATTGTGAAGGCTAGTGAAAATTTGAAGCCTGGAGGGGTTCCAACTTGCTTTACTAAG
>CAMNGU010000060.1 GCA_946538525.1 uncultured Lachnospiraceae bacterium | reverse complement strand
GGGTTGATCCTTTCAACATCTAGTAGATCTGATGATTGGTATCAAGCTGACAAGTGTTATTGTACAAAGGTAGTAAATCTAAAAGACTGTAAGCGGATCTGGGTGGAATACTGGTACTATAAGTATGATGGGAATGTATACGATAGAAAGAATCCATACAAAGAAGCAAAAGAAGTCAGTATAGAAGAATTCATAGATTTAATGGTAAGTTCTAGAGCTGAAAATATGTAGAATAAGCATAGAGGATACAAAGAACTTAATTTGATAGAAATATTATATGAATATAAAATCAATAGGTAAAAAGATGGACAATCATAAAAGAAGAGAAAAAATATTAGACATAATTCAAAATAGTGACAGCCCTGTCAGTGCAACTGCACTTTCAAAAGAGATGGGTGTGAGCAGGCAGGTGATAGTAGGCGATGTGGCGCTGCTTCGTGCAGAGGGAAATGATATATTATCTACACCTAGAGGATATGTTGCCGCTCCAAAAGAGAAGACCGTGACTAAGAGAATAGCGGTAAATCATAGTGCAGAAGAGACGCAGCTGGAACTGTACACTTTGGTAGACGCTGGCTGTACTGTGGAGGATGTAATAGTTGAGCATCCGATTTATGGACAACTGATAGGCGGTCTTAGGATATCCAGCAGATATGATGTTGATGAATTTATAAGAAAATCGAAAGAGGAAAATGCGACTCCTCTTTCTGCACTTACCGAAGGGATACATTTACATACCCTAAGTGCAAACTCTGAGGAACAGATAGACAGAGCAATTGACAAATTGAAGGAATTAGGGTTTCTTTTGTAGATATTCTTGTATGTTTTTTACATTGACTTTTAAATGTCGTGATACTATAATGTGTCACGACATTTGTGTTTTGACAGGTGTCAAGACACCTCGAAAGAGGCGGTAGTTAAACAAGGGTGATCTACTTTTGTTAACAGAGTAAGGAGGGAAAAAACATGAGTAAAAAGAAAAAGAATTCTAATCCTCAAAATTCAAATCCAAAAACTCAGAATCCTGATGTTGAGACAAAGACAACTGAGGATGCTAAGGTGGAAGTGAATAAGGTGGAAGAGAAGAAAGAAGAAGCTAAGAAGGAATCTTCTAAGAAGGAAGCTTCAAAAACCGAAACTAAAGAAAAAGGTTTCAAGGCATTCCTTAAGAGAAAGGATATTGAGATTTCGCTGAAGAGATATGGTATCGATGCACTCGGTGCTATGGCTCAGGGACTTTTCTGTTCTCTCCTTATTGGTACAATCATTAATACAATCGGAACACAGTTTAATATTGGATTCCTTACAAATCCGGTAGCCACAGTTAATGGTGTTGATTATACAGTTGGTGGCCTGGCAATGGCTATGAGTGGCGCGGCAATGGCAGTTGCAATTGCTCACGCACTTAAGTGTCCACCACTTGTACTATTTTCAATGATAACTGTTGGTTTTGCTGCAAATGCACTTGGTGGAGCAGGCGGACCTCTTGCGGTTCTGTTCATCGCTATCATCGCATCTGAGATTGGTAAAGCTATCTCAAAGGAAACAAAGGTTGATATACTTGTAACCCCACTTGTAACAATCGGCGTTGGTATCTTCCTTTCATGGCTCATCGCACCAAAGCTCGGAGCAGCAGCTATGAAGGTTGGAGATGTCATCATGTGGGCAACAGAGCAGCAGCCATTCCTTATGGGAATACTTGTTGCAGTCGTTGTTGGTATCGCCCTTACACTTCCTATATCATCAGCAGCAATCTGTGCAGCACTTCAACTTGCAGGACTTGCTGGTGGAGCGGCAGTAGCTGGATGTTCAGCACAGATGGTTGGATTTGCCATCGCTTCATTTAAGGAAAACAAATGGGGTGGTCTGGTATCACAGGGTATCGGAACATCAATGCTTCAGATGGGTAACATCGTAAAGAATCCTCGTATTTGGATAGCACCTACACTTGCATCTGCAATCACAGGACCACTTGCAACATGTGTATTCCACCTTGAGATGAACGGTGCTCCTGTATCATCTGGTATGGGTACATGCGGATTCGTTGGTCAGCTTGGTGTTTACTCAGGTTGGGTAAATGATGTTGCAGCCGGAACAAAGGCAGCAATCACATGGTTCGACTGGCTTGGACTTATACTTATCTCTATTGTACTTCCAGCAGTTCTTACACTTATCTTCGACAAAATCTTTAGAAAGATAGGATGGGTTAAGGACGGAGATATGAAGCTTTCATAAGTAAAAGTGTGATAGAAAAAACATTTCTGGTTTTATGTAAACCATAATAATTTAAGTAAAAATTTAACCAATAAAAAGCTGAATTCCTTGTAGCAAGGTTCAGCTTTTTTTGATACAATATGTTTTGTTTTTGGAGCAATCCGTATGTCATATGGTGTCAAAAGGTACTTTTGACACCCACATCATTATATAAGTGTTTTTGTAGAAAGGCAAAGATAAAAGGCAAAGATATGAAAAAGATCGGTTTTGATAACGACAAATATCTTGATATGCAGTCTAAGCATATCAAAGAGAGGATAAGCCAGTTCGGTGGTAAGCTTTATCTGGAATTTGGTGGAAAGCTTTTTGATGATTATCATGCATCAAGAGTACTTCCAGGTTTTAAGCCGGATTCAAAGATTACAATGCTTAAACAGCTGAAGGATCAGACTGAGATAGTGATAGCTATTAAGGCTGGAGATATTGAGAAGAATAAGGTTCGTGGTGATATTGGAATCACTTATGATATGGATGTGTTAAGACTTATTGATGCATTTACCAATAATGGTCTTTTTGTTGGTTCAGTAGTTCTTACACAGTTCAAGGAACAGCCTTCAGCGATTGCATATGAGAAGAAGCTTAAGGCGCTTGGCCTTAAGGTATATAGACATTATCCTATAACAGGTTATCCTTCGGATATTCCTATGATAGTAAGTGATGAGGGCTTTGGTCGAAATGATTATATTGAAACTACCAGACCACTTGTAGTTGTAACAGCGCCTGGACCTGGAAGTGGAAAGATGGCAACTTGTCTTAGTCAGCTCTATCATGAACAGAAGAGAGGTATCAAGGCAGGGTATGCTAAGTTTGAGACATTTCCTATCTGGAATATTCCGCTTAACCATCCGGTAAATCTTGCTTATGAGGCTGCAACTGCAGACTTAAATGATATTAATATGATAGATCCTTTCCACCTTGAAGCATATAATGAGACTGTTGTTAACTACAACAGAGATGTGGAGGTTTTCCCAGTGCTCAAGGCGATGTTCGAGAAGATTTCTGGTGAGAGTCCATATAAGTCACCTACAGATATGGGTGTAAATATGGCTGGTCACTGTATTGTAGATGATGAGGTTACTCGTCAGGCATCGAATCAGGAAATTATCAGAAGATACTATCAGGCTCTATGTGACAGGAGAAAGGGCGATGCTGGTGACAGTGCGATCCAGAAGATTGAGCTCCTTATGAAGAAGGCTGGTATCTCGGTAGCAGATAGACCAGTAGTAGCTGCTGCTAACATCAGAGCTGAAGAGACTGGAAATCCAGCTGCTGCTATGGAAATGCCTGATGGAAGTATCATTACCGGAAAGACATCCACACTTCTTGGTGCATCATCAGCACTTATACTTAATGCGCTTAAAGTTTTGGCAGGAATTGATGATAGTGCAAAACTTATTTCTCCACAGGTTATTGAACCTATCATGGAGCTTAAGGTTAATTATCTTGGAAATCATAATCCGCTCCTGCATATAGATGAAATACTGATTGCCCTATCAGTAGAGGCGAATACGAATCCTGAGGCAAAGGCAGCTTATGATCAGCTTCCAAATCTTGCAGGTCTGGAGGTTCATTCTTCAGTAATTCTTTCACAGGTTGATGTAGGAGTGTTCAAAAAGCTGGGAGTAAACCTTACTTGTGAGCCACGCTACCAGACTAAGAAGTTGTTCCATACATAAAATAGTTAAAAAAATTAAATTATGTATTTTTGATAAAGGTCGGATGGCAATTTGATGTCGCCGACTTTTATTGTTTCTGCAAACATGTTTGTTTGGAGCATTATTGGGCTTGGTGTGTTATAATCAAAATGGCATGTTTGGTTATTAATTGGATTATTTTTGTACAGATGGAGGAGAGAGATGAGAAACTTAAAGAGAGTGTTATGCGCTGCATTAGCGGGGGTCCTTGCGTTCAGCATGGTTGGCTGCGGAAAGGGAAAGGATGGTAATGGTAATTCATCCAGTGGCGCACCGGGAAAAACTAGTGAAGCGAAAAATGAATCGTCGGATCATGTGTTTGCGGAAGATGCTTCATTTAGCGTGGATGGGCTGACGGGTAATATATCTACTTATGTTTTAACCGATGATAGTATTTATGTTGCGGCCTATGAATGGTCTGAAGGCTCGTCAGAAACAGACGCTACAGAAACAGATACCGAAGAGACTGGAGTAGAAGAGGCTTCTAAGGATGAGGTTTCCGAAGCAGATGATGAAATTGCTGACATGAATAATGGTGTTTACACAAATCGAATCTATAGTGTGCCTATTGATGGTGGTTCTGCTGAGGTAATATATGAAAACGATGAAGATGGAAATATTTTCGTGAACAATCTTTTTGTGAAACCAGATGGAACACTTTGCTGTGTTTTTGAAGATTATGGAAAAGAGGGAGATAAAACTAAGTATATTCTTAAGGAAAGAAACGGAAATGAATTCAAAGAGGTAATGGATCTTGGTTCATTAACTGATGACCCTAATACATATTTGACTAAAATATTCTATGATGATAAGGGTAATTTGATAGTTTTCTTTGATGCTGAAGTAATAGTTTTAGATCAGAACAATAACAAGATTGCAAGTGCAAAGCCTGACAATGGTTATTTTGACGCTACTGGTATTGATAAAGAAGGTAATATCCTTTTAGTTTCTATTACTTATGATGATAAAGCTGAAAAGTATAACACTTTAGTTAAGAAGTTTGATATTGCGCAGAATAAAATTACTGATGAGTATCCGATTGATGCATCCTATTTACAGAGTAATGATGGGATTACTAAAGGCGCTGGAGATTATGATTTCTTCTATAAAACAAATGTTGCGATCTACGGTTTTAAGTATGCAGATAAGTCAGCAACTAAGGTTGTAGATTTTAGTTCTTCTGATATTAACTCAGATATGACATATAATATACAGATGGTTGGATTGGATACATTTTTAGCTATATGCTGGGATGATGAGAATTATGAAAAGCAAAGTGTTGGAAAATTTGTAAAGGTTGATCCTTCACAAGTGGAAAATCGAGAGATACTTACACTAGCTTCTATGTATGGTAATTATACAATTAAGCAGGCGATTACAGAATACAATAAGTCACAGACAAAATATAAGATTAAATTTGTAGATTATAGTGAGGAGAGTGATCCTGCTTCAAAGATTAGTGCGGATATTGCTGCAGGTGATATTCCTGATATGATTGATGTATCTTACGGTGTAGGAAATATGTCACTGGGTCAGTGTATTGCAAAGGGGCTTCTTGAGGATCTTACTCCTTACATAGATAAGGATGAGGAAATTTCCAAAGAAGATTTCATTCCTTCGGTATATGAAGCTATGCAGCATGATGGGAAGATTTATGCCGTATCCTCCAGTGCATCTCTTATGACACTTCTTGCACGCAAATCAGAAGTGGGAGAAGAGGATGGATGGACATTCCAGGAGATGAAGGAATATGTTGATTCTCAGCCGGAATCTGCAAAGCTGTTCTATTCAGATAACAAGTCAGATATGCTTGAATGTTTTATGTATGGTTGTGGTAAGGACTTTGTTAACTGGGATAAGGGTGAATGTTACTTTGATACACAGGATTTCAAGGATGTGCTTGAAATGAGTAACAGAGGCACAAATGATGAGATGAACTATGATGAAGAGAGACCATCTACAACAGAGATGGTAAGAAATCATGAGATGCTTTTTGTTGATGGAGGTATTGCTGTAGATAGTCTTGTTATGTATAAGGCTATGTTTGAAGATGATGTGGTATGTAAGGGATATCCAAATAAGGATAGGAAGGGTAATTTTTTCATATTTGAAGATTCGATAGCTATTTCAAGTAAGTGCTCAGATAAAGAAGCGGCTTGGCAATTTGTAAGACAGTTTATGACTGAGGATTATCAGAGCAAGCATTATCTTTCAACATATGGTATTCCAACAAGAGAAGATGTTTATGAAGCGTTTGTTCAGTGTTATACTTGTACTGAAGAAACTAAGGATAAATATGGAAATGATATATATCCAAATGAAGGTTCATATGGAATGGAAGGTCTTGAGGTTGAATGTAAACCACTTACACAGGAGCAGGTTGATGAGTACCGTAAAGTCCTTGATTCAGCTGGTGGTGTATGGGAATCAGATGATAATATTCGAAAGATAGTATTAGAAGAGGCAGCTGCATACTTTAATGGGGATAAGTCAATTGATGATGTATGTGCTGTAATTCAGAATCGTGCTACAACATATGTGAATGAAAATAAATAATTCATCATATTGTTTCAAGATGATTCATTCAAGAAAGAAATAATGTAATGGACGGGAATAGGACAGAAGAAGTTATCGAAAAAAATGTAATACAGGAAAAGAGTAAAACGGTTGGAAAAAAGAAAAGCAATATAGAAAGACTTCGAAAAAAAGAAAAGCCAATCGTTCTTGATTCAAATGGCAACGAGATTCGTTACAATAAGAAGGAAGTATCATGGAGGGAGAGACTTGTATCAGGTCTCTTCCTCAGTCCTAGTCTTATTGGCATAATGATATTTTTTGTGTTGCCATTTTTTGTAGTAATCTATTATGCGAATATTGATAACATTATCAATAAAGAATTTGTTGGAATGCAGAATTTCCAGAATGTATTAAATAATTCTGCTTTTAGACAGGCTGCAAAAAATACAGCCACATTTTCACTGATTTCAGTTCCTCTTGCCATTATTTTATCATTGATAATGGCTCTTATTCTTGAAAAAGAAATTCCTATGAAGAGTACATTTAGAACATTTTTCTTAAGCCCTTTGATGGTTCCGGTTGCTTCAATCGTTCTCATCTGGCAGGTGCTTTTTGATTATCATGGAGTTATCAACCAGGCGGTAACTGTATTTGGCGGTGATCCGGTTGATTGGTTTAAATCCAGTTATAGCCAGTTGGTTGTGGTGATACTTTTCCTATGGAAGAATCTTGGCTATAACATGATATTGTTTATGGCGGCGCTTAGTGCAATTCCTAAGGATGTACTTGAGGTATCAGTGCTTGATGGAGCCTCGACTTGGGAGCAGTTCTGGCATATCAAATTCAGATATATTACTCCGACAATCTTCTTCGTCGGTATCATGTCGCTTATCAATTCCTTCAAGGTATTCCGAGAGGTATATCTGTTGACGGGAGATTACCCATTTGATTCGCTTTATATGTTACAACATTTTATGAATAATACCTTTAAGTCGCTGGATTATCAGAAACTTTCAGCGGCGGCTATCATAATGTGCGTAGTGATGATAGTTATTATAGGAATACTTTTTATATTTGAGGATAAAATAGGACAGGATGTTGAGGGCTAACTGGAAAATATATAAGTCGAGTTATTTTGAAAAGTGATTAAAGATGAAAAAGATAGATGAATTCGACAATAGAATAGATGAGAAAGCTGACTTAGGAATAGATGTAAATGATGATTTTGAATTGGAATATGGGTTGGATATAGGCCCGGATATAAGTTCAAAGATAAATCAAAAGAAGCAGAAAAAGCGTTCCGGGAAGATGCGTAAGAAGAACAGCATTGGTAAAAAAATCCTGCTGACTTTTATTGCGGCGGTTTTTGCTATATCATTCTTGCTTCCTACGGTACTTACATTTGCTAATTCATTTATGTCTGAACAGGAGATAAGTTCCAATTATGGTGTTATCTTCAATGACTATTCCAATAAGTCGGATAGTGCGGAGAGAACTACCACATATAGATCCAAGACTGTTAACCTGAAGTTGATACCGGATAAGGTTGTGGTTTCACAGTATGGTACGGTACTCCTGAAGAGTCCCGATTATCTGATGAAGTTTTGGAATTCGGTTTTCCTGACTCTGCCTATCATGTTATTCCAGATAGCCATAGCGTTGGGAGCGGCTTATAGTTTTGCCAGGTTCAGAGGAAAGCTGAAAGAAATCATTTTCTTTTTGTACCTGGTATTGATGCTCATGCCATATCAGGTAACGCTGGTTCCAAACTATCTGGTAAATAGCTGGTTCGGACTATTGGACACGCGGTGGAGTATCATCCTTCCGGGAATCTTTGCTCCTTTCAGTGTATATCTTCTTACGAAGTACATGAGAAGAATTCCTGAATCGGTAATAGAGGCGGCTAAGTTGGACGGTGCAAATGAGTGGCAGATATTTTGGAAGATAGCCATCCCACTCTGTAAGGGGCCGATAGCTTCAGTTGCCATACTGGTATTTATAGATTACTGGAATATGGTTGAACAACCGCTCATTATGATGAGCAATAATGCTTACCATCCACTTTCGGTATTTCTGTCACAGATCAATAACGGTGAGATAGGACTGGCATTTGCGGTTGCTACTATATATATGGTTCCGCCGATTTTGATATTCCTTTATGGAGAAGAATATCTTGTCGATGGTATAGCATATTCTGGTAGTGTTAAGGGTTAAAACGGTATAAGACTTAGAAATTCAAGATAGCATAGTGAAAAACTGAGAAGCTTGTATATGTATGGGAGATATTCTGATGAAAGATATTCCGAATAAAGAAACTTTAAACGAAACTATAACAAAAGATAACCAGCCAAAGCATTTGGTTTCCTCTTCGGAGAGTAAGAGGGATTTGCTATCTCAGGAGGATGATTTCGAGATTATTAATCGTTTGGATAGAGAAGAACATATTAAGAAGACCAGGCGCCGTAAGAGGACTCTTAGGAATTTCGCTGTCATTTTCTTTGTGGTTCTTATCATTCTTACTTTTTTTTCGAATACCATTATGAATTATTCACTTCCTGAGGTTACTACGACTACTGTGTTTAGTGGAAATGTTTCGCAGAAGATTCGTTGTCAGGGCTCGGTTGAGATAAGCAGCGATATGGAAGTAACGGTAAGTGGAAAAAGGACTGTAAAAGAAGTTCTGGTTGAAGATGGTGATCAGGTTAAAGAGGGCGATGTGATCATGACCTTCGAGGAGACTGAAAATGAAGATCTAAAAGAGGCAGAGAAGACTCTTGAGGATTTGGAACTCAGTTATGAGAAATCACAGCTTAGAGCCTCAACTGATTATACAGATGATGAAGTGAGCATCCAGAATGCGAAGGATGCGCTGGCTGATGCTGAGGCGGATCTGGATCAGGCTAAGGCGGATGAAGCAAGTCTTGCTACAGCTAAGACAGAGCAGGCTGATGCTCAGGAAGCATACGACAAAAAGAATGCTGAGGTAGAAGGCCTTCAGGCTCAGGTGGATTCTTACCAGAACCTGGAAGGGTATACTGGCGATGTAGATGTGGATGCACTTATAGCACAGCTGGCAACAGCAAAGTCAGAACTTGCTTCACTTGAAGCTACACTGAATGAGAAGAATGATCTTGTTACGGAGCTTTCGGGCAAAACAACAGTGGAAGCTGCAGCGGATGCGGTGACTGAAAAATCCCAGAGCCTGGATTCTCTTCAGAGAGGTCTTTCTAAGAAGAAAGAAGCAGATAACATTACAGCTCAGACTAATGCTCTTGATGATGCGGATGCTGTAAAGAAGATTGAAGAGCAGAAGGCAAAGATCGAAAAGCTTAAGGAGGCTGATGACTGTAAAGAGATAAAGGCAAATGGGACAGGTATAGTTACCGGTATAACTGCCAAGGCTGGAGACACTGTTGGTACTGATTCGCCTATAGCGAATATACAACTTTCGGATAGCGGTTATGTTGTATCTTGCAATACCGCTAAGAAAGATGCGCAGATGCTGAGAGTTGGAAATGAAGCTGCTATCGAAAATATTTGGAGTGATGATGTAAAGGCTGTTGTGAAGAGCATCAAGGCGGATACATCAGATCCTAACCAGAAGAGCATTGTTAAGTTTTCGGTAACGGGCAATGTACAGGTTGGTGAAACTCTTCAGTTTGCAGTTGGTGAAAAAAGTAATAAGTACGAGATAGTAGTTCCAAATAATGCTGTTAAAGAAGATAACGGTGGTAAATTTGTATATGTAGTAACATCTAAGCCGACTCCACTTGGTAACAGATATCTTGTTAGAAAAGTTGAAGTGGAAGTGCTGGCTTCAGACACAAAGAATTCTGCAATTCAGGGAGATCTGTCAGAATATGATAATGTTATAACAAATGCATCTAAACCTCTGGATAACGGACAGCAGGTAAGACTTACAGATAATTAATGTGAGTCGGGGGGATTTAGTGAATTTTAAGTTGGCTTTTGGGGTTTTCCGGTTGGCTTAGTGTGATTTAGACTGGTTTAGGAAGTTTTAGGTTGGTTTGGGAAGTTTTAGGTTGGTTTGGGAAGTTTTAGGTTGGTTTAGGAAGTTTATATGACGGATAAGAGATTCAGTGACAACAGAATATTTAGTCCTGGTAAGGCGGTCATAATACCTTTGGCGGTGGTTAATGTTTTGGTGCTTTGTATTGTCCTGAACTCGATTTATGTAAACCACAATAAGGCGCAACTTCACTATGACCAGAGAGCTGCAGAAAGGTGGTCGGGAGATGAGACGGAGTATGCTGAGGTCAGTTTATTTACTGCAGATGGCGATAGTCTTTCTTCCACAGATATAAAGGAGATAGAGAGTGCTATCTATAAGAGACTCCGTGAGGATGTGGATATTGATACCTCTTCTCAGAACAGGATGTGGATTGATGCCTATTCGGGGCACCTTCTGGATGAGGTGAGAAAGGATGGCTCCTCTATAAAGGTAAATGTATATACTGTAGGTGGAGATTTTTTCCAGGTTCATCCTATTCCTCTAAAGTCTGGCAGCTATATAGATACAGAAAGCTCCGACTTTAATCAGATTGTGCTGGATGAAAATGTGGCGTGGAATCTTTTTGGAAGTAGTGACATTGTGGGCATGAAGGTGTGGATTGGTGATAGCGTATATACTATCACTGGAGTTCTGGAAGTGAGCGAACAGAAAGAAGATATTCAGGCCTATGGTGAATATGATGCGGTATTTGTTCCAATTCAGGCGTATTCAAAGAGCCTAAGTATGGATTCAGAGGAAGAAGGTTTTGATGCTTCGAAACTCATTTCCATTACCTGCTACGAAGCTGTAATGCCTAATGAGGTAAAGAATTATGCTTTCAATATTCTGACGGAAGCGGCTGGTATGCAGCTGAAAACGGATGAAGAGAAGAAGGCTTCTAGAACAAGCCTTAATTTTGATACCAGAGAGGTTGTGGATAATACAAATCGTTTCAAACTTTCGGCTTTATTTAAGAGGAATAAGGAGCGTAAGTATGTAGATATGCGCACCAATTCAATAACATATCCATATTGGGAAAATGAGGCTCGTTTTGAAGAGCAGAGACAGACTAAGGTATATCGAATCTGCCTGGTTCTTCTTATAATTCCGGTTATCAGTCTCATTTACATATGCTTATGTGTTAAAAAGAGAGTAGATAAAGTCTGGGGTGGATTAATGAGGAAAGTAAGACCAAAGCATTCACAATATGTGTAGTTTTTGTTTATTATATGTTATAATTATTTTATGTTTTTGATGGGAAACTATAGGGGTTGGTTGTAAAATGGAGAGGTATAATAAATGGGTGCATTTGAGATTACTGTTACTGGGCTTGTTCAGGGAATAGGCTTCTTGTCGTTTGTAAAAGAATACGCTGAAAAAAATCATCTTACGGGGAATATCAAGAATTCAGGAGGCGTGGTCCGCATATATGTGGAGTGCGACGAGGTGGAAATTGGGAAGTTCACCTACAACCTTCGATACAATTGTCCAGAGGGGGGCAAGGTTGATAGTATTCTTGTTAAGCCGGTCGAGGATGAATATGTGGATGAAGAGGCTCGCAAAATGAGTCTCGAACTGAAGGCGGTTGCGGATAGAGTGGATGCGGCAGAGCGTGATGATGACGATTATCTTGCCAGGATAAGAAATGATCGTTATAGCAGTCATAAAAATTTCGGCGAACAAAAGCCTGAAGAATCAAAGCTCGAAGATTCAAAAAATAAAGATAATTCAAAAAATAAAGATAATTCAAAAAATAAAGAAGATTCAAAAAATAAAGAAAATTCCAATAATATTCCAAAACATAAAAAGACCGAAGATAAACCTGAGGCAATCGATGAAAATGGAATCCTGACAGAGGGCGTGGTCCTTGATGAGTTCGGCCGTGAGCTGGACGATAGCTTCCGGGTTATAAAGAGCGACAGTTTCGATGAAGAAGTAAGATTTCTTCCTTCTGATATTGCTGTATGTAAGGATTGTAGAGAAGAACTGCTTAATCCTGAAAGTAGAAGGTACAGATATCCATTTATTAGTTGTACCAAGTGCGGTCCAAGATATTCCATCATGAGAGCGGTTCCATACGAGAGAGAAAATACCTCTATGGTCGCATTTAACATGTGTAATGAATGCGCCAAGGAATATGATGAACCAGGAAGCAGAAGAAGGTTTGATCATAATATGGGCTGCCCAAATTGCGGACCAAAGCTGAGGTATTATGAGAATCGTATGATAGACGAGATTCAGATGACTCAGGGAGAAATGTTGGACCAGACTGTGAAGAGTTTGAAGGATGGTAAGATCGGTGCTATAAAGGGCGTGGGGGGATTCCAGTTTATGTGTATCCCTACAAATGAGAGGACTGTACAAAAGTTAAGGGATTTCAAGGACAGTGCCAATAAACCATTTTCGTTGATGTTCCCAGATATTGAGACTATTAAGAAGTACTGTTATGTTTCCGATGTGGAGGAGGAACTGCTGAATTCTAAAGCTCGTCCTATAGTCCTGTTGGATAAAAAAGAAGATGCACCTGAATTTGCGGATTCGGTACTTATGGGCAGTACCAGGGTTGGAGCGGCTCTTCCATTTGATCCCCTTCAGGTGATTCTGACAAATGAAGTTGGTGTGCTGGTATTTACCAGTGGAAATAAATACGGCGATCCTATCATTATAAATGACCTGGATATGATCATGAACCTACCTAGAGTTGAAGGCTCTATGGTTTCGCTAAATCTCCAGTCGGTTGTGGCATTTGCAGATGACACTCTTGATAGGGAGGAGACCACATATATTGGAAATGTGGATGCGAATGCTGAAATATGTATTGACTTTATGCTGACCAATACCAGAGAGGTTATGGCACCTCTTGAGGATTCAGTGGCTCAGATGACCAGGATTCATCCTGGCAAGGTGACCAGGAAGGTTGTGCAGCTTGTTAGAAGAGGCAGGGGCTATGTTCCGCAGCCTGTAATGTTGGAGCGGGAGATAGGCCGTATGACCTTTGCCGGTGGGACGGATTATGAATCATCATTTGCGCTGGGAAAGAAAAATGCTGTTTATCTTTCTGAGTACTATGGAAATATGACAAATCCTTTAGTGGCTGATGTGCGTAAGCAAGCTATAGATAGGATGGAGAAACTGTTAGGAATTAGTCCAACCAGATTTTTGGGAGATATGAATCCTAATTATCTTTCCTTTAAGGATGCGGATAATAGGGCGCTGGCAGTTTACCTGGATGGTATTCCTCAGAGAGTTCAGAAGAGACAGCACCATGCTTCTCATGTGCTTTCGGTTGCGGCAGAAAATGGTTTGTCCGGACGACTGCTGGGAGTTGCATTTGACGGAACCGGATATGGACTTGATGAGACTACCTGGGGGAGTGAGATATTCTCCTGTGTAATAGGTGGAAATGAAGCATCTGACGGTTCGGATGATTCTTTAGAGAAGACAAAGCTTGTCAGGGCTGGAGCTCTCCTTCCGGTAAAACTTATGAGTGGAGAGCAGAGTATGAGGGACATAAGGACTACGCTCTGTGGATTTATTAAATCTGTTGAGGAAAGACAACTGGTGGCTCATAGTACGGTTGAAAAGGTGCTAAAGATTTTAAATATAGATAGAAATGATTATGGTATCATTTCCGCTTGCCTAAGAGCAGATATAAATGTTTATTATTCGGCATGTATGGGAAGACTCTTTGATGCTGTTGCAGCACTGCTGGGACTTAAGAATAAGAATACCTTTGGTGGTGAGAGTCCTATAGCTCTGGAGTGTGCGGCTATGAAGCATTACCGGAGTAATCGCATAACCATGAAGGATGTAGAACTTATGGATCTGAAGCTGAGAGTTCTTGAACCAATGGATGAAGAAGATGTATACAGAATGGATCAGGCAACTCTTATTGCTGACCTTATGGAAAAGGTGGTGGAGATTCATGAGAAATGTGTTATGGAGGATGAGTATAATGCTGCTATCAATAAGCTGGCATTTGAATTCCATAAGGCTATAGTTGATTCCACAGTGTACATATGCGATAAGGTTTGTGGAAGAGATTACATTCAGCATATTGCTCTTACTGGAGGAAGTATGTACAATAGACTTCTGCTGGATGGAGTTGCCAGTCATCTGGAAAGGCTTGGCTATAGAACTTATATTAATTCTCTGGTTCCTTGCGGTGACGGTGGAATCTCTCTTGGACAGGTTTACAGTGAAGTGGTTAACTATGAGGGATAGAAAAAATTAAAAATATATGAGGGATAGAAAAAATTAAAAATATATTGACAAGTGTATTTTAATTATGTTAAAGTAGCGTTCGATGAGCTGCCGTAGACAGCAGGTGTCGTATGACGTAACACCACGAGGTTACCTGCCGAGGAGAATTTCGAAGAATATTTCGACATAATGATTTATCGAATTCATTCCTCTGTCTACTTGTGTGGACAGAGGATTTTTGTTTTTGTGCAGCCCAAATAAATAAGGAGGTGCATAGAGTTGGCAAAGGTTGAAGAGAAAAAGCCTATAGTACAGGAAATCAAAGACAACATTGATGGCGCTAAATCAGTTGTTCTTGTTGACTACCTTGGTGTAACAGTTGAGCAGGATACAAAACTTCGTAAAGCTGCTAGAGAAGCTGGTGTAATCTACAAGGTTTACAAGAATACAATGGTTAATCTTGCAATCGAAGGAACAGAGTTCGCTGATCTTGCTAAGGATCTTGAAGGTCCTACAGCACTTGCTATTTCTAAAGAGGATGCTACAGCTCCTGCTAGAGTCGTTGCTAAGTTTGCAAAAGATGTAAACAAGGTATCACTTAAGAGCGGTGTAGTTGAAGGAACCTATTATGATGAAGCAGGTATCCAGGTTATCGCAACTATTCCATCAAGAGAAGAACTGCTTTCCAAATTCCTTGGAAGTCTGCAGTCACCAATTACAAACTTCGCTCGTGTTATCAATCAGGTTGCTGAGCAGAAGGCAGAGGCTTAAGGTTTTATACTAAAAGCAAATAGTTTTATTTAAACTATAAAAAATCAGAAAAAACTAAATGTCATTCCAAGACAGTTAAAAGATTTATATAAAGATTTATATAAATGATTTGTTTATTAGAATCTAATAAAAATCTAATTAAATCTAAATCTGGAATGACGCAATCAGAAATAATAAAATGGAGGATATTAAAATGACAGTAGAAGAGTTAGTAGCTGCAATAGATGAGCTCTCAGTTCTTGAGCTTAATGATCTTGTAAAGGCAGTAGAAGAGAAGTATGGTGTTTCAGCAGCAGCTGGAGTTGTAGTAGCAGCAGCAGGCGCTGACGCTGGTGCAGCAGCAGCTGACAAGGATGAGTTCGATGTAGAGCTTACAGAAGTTGGCGCTGAGAAGATCAAGGTTATCAAGGTTGTTCGTGATGCAACAGGTCTTGGTCTTAAGGAAGCAAAGGAAGTTGTTGAGGGTGCTCCAAAGGTACTTAAGGAAGGCGTATCTAAGGCTGAGGCTGAGGATCTCCAGAAGAAGCTTGAGGAAGTTGGCGCTAAGGTAAC
>CAMNGU010000059.1 GCA_946538525.1 uncultured Lachnospiraceae bacterium | reverse complement strand
CCAATCTTAGCTTCGTGTCCGATATCAACATCATCACATCTAACATCCATAGCAGGAACTGTATCTGATCTTGAGATATCGTCCAGCATCAGAGATGAACAGTCAACCGCTGACTTAGCTCCCTTTGCCTCTGGGCCTATTACAACAGCACTTCTAAATGTACTGATACCGCCACTCTTTGAGATTGACTTTGTATTTACAGTTGATACTGTACGCTTTCCTGTGTGCACAACCTTCATACCTGTATCAAGGTTCTGTCCCTCACCGGCAAATGTTATACCAGTAAACTCAACCTTTGCATCATCCCCCTTAAGGATTGTCATAGGATAGAGATAAGAAGTATGTGATCCAAATGAACCAGATACCCATTCCATCTTTCCACCTTCCTCTACAGTGGCACGCTTAGTATTCAGGTTATACATATTCTTAGACCAGTTCTCAATAGTTGAGTAACGAAGTCTTGCATTCTTTCCAACAAAGAGCTCAACTGCTCCTGCATGAAGGTTTGCTACATTATATTTAGGTGCTGAACATCCCTCGATGAAATGAAGATCAGCGCCCTCATCTACTATAATGAGTGTATGCTCAAACTGCCCTGCACCAGGTGCATTAAGTCTAAAATATGACTGAAGTGGAATCTCAACCTTTACTCCAGGTGGAACATATACGAAGCTTCCGCCTGACCATACTGCACCATGAAGGGCAGCAAACTTATGATCCTGTGGAGTAATGAGCTTCATAAAATGCTCTTTTATCATATCTCCATATTCGCCATGCATTGCTGATTCCAAATCAGTATAGATTACGCCCTGTTTAGCCACATCTTCACGAACATTATGATATACTAGCTCGGAATCATACTGAGCACCTACTCCCGCAAGAGACTCTCTCTCTGCCTGCGGAATACCCAGTCTTTCAAAGGTATCCTTAATCTCCTCAGGAACCTCATCCCAGTCAGCACTCATCTTGTTATCTTTAGGCTTAATGTATGTAACTATATTGTCCATGTGAAGTCCATCAATAGGTGGCCCCCACTCTTTCATTTCCATATTGTTATATATATCAAGAGATTTAAGACGAAGCTCCAGCATCCACTCTGGATCATTCTTCTCTTTTGAAATCTGTCTAACGATCTCTGGAGTAAGACCTTCGGCAACCTTGTAGACATCTTCATCCACATTTCGGAAGTCGTACAGGCTTCTGTCCACATCCTCAACATATGTTTTCTCTTTATCTGACATTTCTTTTCCTCTATAGACTTACTTATAAAAAGTTAATTGTAAATACTCACTTATATTTTCTTATAAATTCACTTAAGATTATTTCATTATCCGTTTTGAATATTCTAATAATTTAACCAACGAATCTCTCAAAACCATTTGAATTGATTTCATCAATAAGTGATGAATCGCCAGTTTCAACAATCTTTCCATCTACAAGAATGTGTGTAAAATCAACTGTAAGTGATTCAAGAATTCTTGTGCTGTGTGTGATGATGATAAGAGCGCCATCTCCATTTTCATGGAATGCCTTTACACCCTCTGATACAGTACGAACCGCATCTACATCAAGACCGGAGTCTGTCTCATCAAGGATTGCAAGGTCCGGCTTCATCATAAGCATCTGCAGAATCTCTGCCTTCTTTTTCTCACCACCTGAGAAACCTACATTAAGGTCTCTATCTGCATAGGACTTGTCCATATTGAGGAGTTCCATCTGCTTCTCCAGATTCTTACGGAAGTCCCAAAGTCTTGCTCTTGTTCCTGTCTTTGTATCAACCGCATTTCTAATGAAGTTTGAAAGTGAAATACCAGGAACCTCGATTGGGTTCTGGAATGAAAGGAAGATTCCTGCCTTTGCTCTATTAGCTGTATCCTCATCAGTGATATCTTCACCCTTGAAAATGATATTTCCCTTCTTTACTTCATAGTTTGGGTTACCCATTATGGAATAGCCAAGAGTAGACTTACCTGCTCCGTTAGGCCCCATAATTACATGAGTTTCACCAGGGTTTACTTTAAGATTTATTCCGTGAAGTATTTCATTTTCATCTACACTGACAAATAAATCCTTAACACTTAATAATTCTGACATGTTATATCCTCCAGAAATTAAACTATAGAACAATAATCAATATATGATTAAAATACTCTTAAATGTTCATAAGACAAATGAACATCAAATTAGTATACTTGAAATATACAATAAAAGCAAGAAAAAGCCGCCTCGGCTCGTAAGCCTTCAGCAGCTTTCTTCGGTCTGATTTTCAATCAAGCCACTATATCTGAATAAAGTTTGTCTTAATTCCTTTTCCCTTAAATACTGAATCCAGTCCTCTGTCATCAGTTAGAAGAATAATCTGCTCTTCCTTCATATCCATGAGGCAGTCAGCTAATGCCTTAACCTCTGTCGCACTCTCTAGCATAGAAGTTCCATCAATAATAAGTGGAAGCTTTTCCTTAGCAAGATACTTGGAAATGCTAAGCCTTACTGCCAGATATACCTTACCAGCATCTATCTCGGAAAGATTTTCAATTGGAACATATCCATACTCAGCTTTCAGGATTATATTTCCCTTATCATCAAAGGTCAGCTCACTGAACAGTCCCTGTGTCAAAAGATTAATATATCTTGAAACATTTCCAAGAAGATTTTTAAATGCGTCTTCTTTGAATTTATTAGAAAGAGCATTGATCTTTGCTATAGCAAAATCAATAGCCTTTATCTCATCTTCCAGCTCACTCTTCTTCTTGAATACTGTATCAAACTCATGGCGAAGTTTTTCTCTCTCATTTCTTCTATCAAGAAGAGCATTTTCCTTTTCCTTCAGCTCTGCTTTCTTCAGCTGATAATCTCTGGCAAATGACATATCAAAGTCCAGTTCTTCCTGTTCCTCTGCTTCTTCTCTAAGCTCATCCAGAACCTTTCTGAATTCTGCTTCGTCAGGGGTTTCTGAATCATTGGTACTATCAAAATACCCCTTCGCCTTAAAGCCATCCAAAAGTGTGAAAAGTACAAACAAAATCGTAAATATAATAAACAGATTTCTAATGACATTTTCAAATGGAAGAATATATACAATAACCGAAATAACAAGGATTACAAACAGCGCTGTTCCAAGAATTACCGGAATACGGTCTGTAAATTTAATCTTATTCTCATCCTCTTCCTTCTCGGCTTCAGGATCATCATAAAGATCAGCTTCAGTAATCTCATCGGAGTCTTTCGAACCAAACTTAAAGCTCCTCTTTTTCTCAGGAGATTTCTTCGCTGTTTTTTCAGCCTTCTTATCAGCATCTTTAGAGCTATCTGAATCATTTCTCCTAATACTGATACCAACCTCTCGTTCTGTTATCCTGTCTATCTTCTCTTCGATAGAAGCATCATTTTCATAAGTGATCGTTCCGTCTTCATTTTCAACCATACGACGGGCTACTCTCTTACGTCTTTCAGCCTCCATAACGAACTCTTCATTCAGAGCCTTTATCTCAGCCTCAACCGCTTCTATCTCTGAATCAACTGTATCGTACTCAGATATTCTCTCGTCCAGCTCATCCAGTCTTCTGATAAGTGGCTTTGGAATATGGGATTTCTTCTCATTTTCCAGATACTTTATAGCCTTAACCTTATCAATATTTGATGAACCTGTAAGTGTGATATTCGTTAGATAATTCTGCAGATTTTCCTTACCACTGGAATCCTCGTCGCCAAATATACATTTGGTATCTAAGTATGTATTCTTATCCGTCTCACATAGTGTTCCACAGATTGTATCCTGATTAACAAGTCTTACATCTCTTCCTGAATTAACATCCAGCACTGAAGCCTTCTTGGCTCCTGCAAGAAATGTTCTATCAACAAGATAGGTACTATCTCCATCCTGAATATACGCAGTTCCTGAATATCCATTTCCCTTATTAGGTTTTCTCAGGTCATAGTTTGAACGGACTCTGGTAATACCCTCTCTACGAGGAATGCCATACATGAGACCTATAAGAAAATCTCTAACTGTGGACTTTCCAGCGCCTTCTGGTCCATACACTATATTGACGCCTTCCTGGAGATCCATACTCTTATTATGAAATTGTCCAAAATCTCTAATTAAAAGTTTTGTAAGATACATTTATTTATCTTCTCCTGCCATTATAAGAGCTTCCATTCCATATCTAAGCGCCTTGCTTCTGATTCTCTCATCAACAGTATAGCTGTCATTCACTTCACGAATGAAACTGCCCATCATATTTTTCTCATTTTCAACTCTCAACATCTTCTGATCATCACTAGAGATGGTCATGTTGAGAATCTCGTAAATGTTATATCTCGCTTTAATTCTTGTAAGATCAAAGCTGGTGTTGTCGCTTGAAAATCCTCTAAGAATGATTTTATAAATATTTTCATTTCCCAGCTTCATCATCTTCTCATCCAGATTCTTTGTAATCTCCTCTGGACTTAGATCAGGGCTCATGGTAATGCTGATATCAATATAATTTCTTCTTGCTATTGGGCACCAGCTTATCTTTGTTCCCTCATCTGTAACCTCACCAAGTACATAGCCATGTCGGCCTGTTTCCTTTGGTCCAAGAGGTTCAGGTGATCCAGCATAAGCCATTCTGTTCTTAAGGATATGAACAGGGCGTCTGATATATCCCATAGCTACATAATCGAAGCCCTTCGCAGCCAGCTTATCTTTTCTAAATGGCATATGAAGTTTATCTCCTCCATGTCCAAGAAGAATATTAACTGCCCCTTCATGTCCAGGATCAATATTTTCGATGATATTCTCTTTATATTCCGGCTTTCCATAGCTGACACCGGTAACACAGGTATTAATACCTCTGAGATATGCATTTGTTGTTTTGTCTGGAGGAAGCATCACTGTACGGGAGCGGAATTTATAACCCGCGCTGGCGCTTCCCGGAACAATGTAGTCGCTTGAACCGGAAAGGATCACTGTACGAGTCTTCTCCAGTCTCATAAGTTTGTCATCCACAAAAATAAGATCTTCAACTGATGGCGATCTATCGAAAAGATTTCCAGCAATGAGAAGAAGATCTATATCCTTTTCATTACAAGCATCTAATACTTTCTCAAATGTTTCTTCTATTTCCTTGGTTCTATTTTTTCCCCATTCGAACTCCGCATCTGGAGTAGCAAATAGATGCACATCTGCTATATGAATGAATTTCATTTTATATTTCCCTTAATATATTTATATAAATAATTTTTAATTTATTAATATTCTTAATGATTATTAATGTATATTCTAAAAGGACATTAGGGCAAATTACAAATTCCCCAATTTAATCATAACCACCTAATTATACAGGTAAGCAAGGAATAATGCAACATTTCCGTGCGTGAAACACGGCTTAAAACATACAATATTCATAGAAGTATTTATTTGCCATATCAGTTACTTACTCCAATAGCCACTGTGGTAAAATACACTCTTTCTACCCCTGCAGCTCTGCAAACCTTTGTACAACATTCTACAGTTGCTCCTGTGGTATAGATATCATCCACAAGAATAACACTCCTTATCTCAGGATGAGCCTTCCCCATCTTTATAGAACCCATCATATTTTTCTCACGCTCAGTATCACTTAATCCCTTCTGTGGATCAGTATCTGAAGTCCTAACAAGAAAGTCTGTTATCACAGGCACTTTTATATGTTCTCCCAATCTCCTTGCAATAAGTTCAGCCTGATTATAACCTCTGGTACTGTACTTCTTCTTGTTAATAGGCACCGGAACAAGAGCATCAGCCCCCAATCCCTTTAGCACATTTCCAAATCTGTCATTAATTGCATCTCCATAAAAGAAAGCATATTCCTGTCTTCCAAAATATTTAAAAGCCATCAAAGAATCAGATATTGGCGGGGCATAGTTAAATACCGGAAAGCCTCTATCGAATGTTCTATCCCTCTTCTTACAATCAGAACAGTACTCCTCTTCCTCATAGTCCAGCTTCTTTCCGCACTTAAAGCAGGTAGGTTCCTCAATATAATTCAGCTTGCGTCTGCATTTCCCACAAATGTGTTCTTCGGCTATAGAAACTGCTTTATCGCATATGGCACACCTGGGAGGAAAGCAGATATCCAGCAGTCTGCTAGTCATCCTCATCCGTATTCCCTTTAATATCCAAGTTCTCCTCATCCTCCTGGAAAAATGACATATAATCCTCCTTCTCCAGGTCAGCACAAAGCTCCATAATTCTTTCTTTAAACGATGTATATCTCTTCTGCTCGTAGGTGTTGTCAATCATCCTGTTGACCATGCCTATATTTCCAACTATCACCACCATCTGCTTCGCTCTGGTAATAGCCGTATACAGAAGATTCCTGGTAAGTAACTTATCCGGCCCATTGAATAGCGGAATTACAACTGCAGGATATTCAGAACCCTGTGACTTATGAATGGTAATGGCAAATGCATGCTCCAACTCATCCAACTGATTATATTCATATTCTGCTATTCGACCATCGTCAAATGTGACTTCAACAATCTCATCGAAATCATTTATCTTTGTCAGGATGCCCATGTCACCGTTGAATACACCCAGACCTTCATCGATAACTCCGCCCTTTACCTTCTCAGAATATATCTTCCACTCCATCTTATAGTTATTCTTGGTCTGCATAACTTTATCGCCTTCGCGGAATATAACGCTGCCTCTTTCCTTTTCCCTCTTCTTAGAGCTCCTAGGATTAAGAACCTGCTGAAGTCTTTTATTCAGTGCTTCAACTCCCAGGTCATACTGTCTCATCGGAGAAAGAACCTCTATCTCCAGCGGCGATACCTTCAGATAGTTTGGCAGGTCATGGTTTACAAGAACACAGCATTCATCAGCTATCTCTTTTTGGGTTTGATGAGTTATCACAAAGAAATCCTTGGACTTATTATCCAATTTAATATGCTCACCCTTCTTAATCTTATGAGCATTGGAAATGATACTACTGTCGTCAGACTGTCTAAAATTCTGATCCAGCGTAACCACTGAGAAACAATTGCTGTCAATAATATCATGAAGCACATTTCCCGCTCCAACTGATGGAAGCTGATCTGTATCTCCCACCAGAATAAGTCTGATTCCACTGAGCATAGCCTTAAGCAGCGAATAAAAGAGATTGGAATCAAGCATGGAAACCTCATCTATGATCACCACATCACACTCCAGAGGATTATCGACATTTCTCTTAAACCCCAGAGCTCTCTTCTCTCCATTTTCACTTGGTTCACCTGAGAACTCCAGCAGTCTATGAATAGTTCTGGCCACATATCCAGTGGACTCAGTAATCCTCTTGGCCGCTCGTCCTGTAGGCGCAGCAAGTTCAATCTTATCTGCTCTATACTCAAAATACTTTATGATGGCATTTATAATGGTTGTCTTTCCTGTTCCCGGTCCACCAGTTATTACAGAAACTCCAGAACTAACCGAATTAAATACCGCTTCTCTCTGCACATCTGTCAGCTCGATATCGATATCCTTCTCTACCCTGCTGATTGCCTCATTAACTTCTTTCTCATCAACCTCGTAGTCAGTTTTAAGTTCCAGAAGCCTTCTGGCACTATCCAGCTCCATAAAATAGTTCCAGCGAGTATAGATTATCGACTCATTCCCTTCTACCTTCCTTATGATGCATCTTTCCATCTCCATCTTAAGGATGATGTCCCGAAGTTTGTTTACAAATTCAACATGATCAATATATGGAGAGATAATCTCGCAGATGCCCTGAATCAGTGTATTCTCAGGAAGATAGATATGCCCCTGAGACATGGCACTGTTCAGTATATAAAAGATTGCAGCTCTGATTCTCTCTTCAGAATCCTCCGGAATACCCGAATTAATAGCAATCTTATCCACCATCTTAAAGCCAATTCCAGACACTCTGTCCGCAATCTCATATGGATTATTTCTGATCACCTCATAGATTTCGTCACCAAACTCCAGGTAAATCTTCATGGCAAGTTTTACACTGATACCATATTTCGAAAGAAAGATGATAACACTTCTATAAGTTTTATTCTCGTTATAACTAACAGCAATCTTGTTGGCTATCCTCTCAGAGATTCCCTTAACCTCTGCCAATCTTTCCGGTTCCTCATCCATTATACGGAGAGTATCCTCCCCAAAATAATTTATGATTCTTCTGGCCATGACTTCTCCGATACCTTTGATGATACCAGAGCCCAGAAACCTTTCTATGCCATCAACATCGCTAGGCATACTGAGTTCAAAAGACAGCACACTAAACTGAAGGTCGTACTGAGAATGATTGACATAGCTGCCCTCAGCCTGAATATACATTCCCTCAGCGATACCAGGAATATAACCTACAGCCGTTTCGTCTCCATCGTCCTGCTCAACTACAAAAACAGCATAGGCATTATCTTCGTTATAATAAATAATCTTACTTATATAACCCTCTAAAATCATATGAGCTTATTCCTCGCATTAATAATATCGCCTCAAAAAGCATTTAAAGAAAATGCTTCTTAAGGCGTTTATTAGTAGTTAAATTAATTAAAAATGTTTTTGAAAAATCAGTTCTAAATATTTGCTTTTGAAAATATAATTCTAAAAATATATTTCTAAAAAATCATTTCTAAAAACTTACATATCCTGCTCAGCAAGATAATCAATATATTTTCCTGTACCAACTGCTACTACAGACATTGGATCCTCAGCCGTAACTGTTGTAATACCAGTCTTCTCTTCTAAGAGCTGCTCTAAACCATGAAGCAAAGCTCCACCACCTGTAAGGACAATTCCTCTATCTGCAATATCCGCAGCAAGTTCCGGTGGTGTCTTCTCCAGTACTGCATGTACTGCTTCAACCACCTGTCCTGTTGGCTCTCTAAGAGCTTCCTCAGTTTCGTCAGATGTTATAGTTACAGTCTTTGGAAGACCTGTTACAAGATTTCGTCCTCTTACATCCATAGAGATATTTTCAGGGCGCTTATAACTTGTACCGATATTTATCTTAACTTCCTCAGCACTTCTCTCACCGATAAGCAGGTTATGTCTCTTTCTTATATACTTGATGATTGCATCATCAAAGTCATCTCCAGCAACCTTAATAGAAGAAGTTACAACTGCTCCACCCATAGAGATAACAGCTATATCTGTAGTACCTCCACCGATATCAACGATCATATTCCCCACAGGTCTCACAATATCAATACCAGCACCGATAGCAGCAGCAATCGGTTCCTCAACTATATTAACATATCTGGCACCTGCATTATATGTTGCTGTCTCAACAGCTCTCTTCTCAACCTCTGTAGCCCCTGAAGGAACACAGATTGATATTCTTGGACGACGCCCAAAGAAGTTACGACCTACAGCCTTCTTTATGAAGTATTTGATCATCTCCTCAGCCTTAGTGTAATCAGATATTACACCATGCTTTAGAGGTCTGATAGCTATAAGATTACCTGGTGTTCTTCCCAGCATCAGTCTAGCTTCTTCACCTATTTCAACAATCTTCTCAGAATCCTTATCATATGCAATAACAGTTGGTTCCTTAAGAACAACTCCTCTGTTTCTTACATATACAAGAATATTCGAAGTTCCAAGATCTATTCCTATATCAAGATTAGCCATTTTTATCTCCCTGACTTAGCGAAAATTTTATAAAGTAATCCGGTCTTCCACCAGAGCTATGACAGAAGCTATCTGTCCATCATCCCATCTCATGAAGTATTCCAGAACATCAAATGTTCCACCTAGCTGTTGGATATATCTCTTATATTTTCCCTTAGTATAAGAGTGAGCAATCCCCTCTGCCATATTGGCGTTATCATATTCCTTCATAAAATATGGGATCATCTGAAAACTGTTCTGCCCCACTATACCACTGCCCAGTTTATTCTGCATAGCAGGATTAGCATAAATGATCTTCCCATCATCCACAGTTCTCACAAATGCATATATTGGTAAGGCATCAAATATCTCTATAAGCGCCTTATTACTTTTCTTACCCCTACGGAATCTTGACTCAATAGTAAGATCCTTGGAAATCATATCAGCAACATCCTTAGCGAAATTAATCTCGCTGCTGGTCCATACTCTTTCCTTGGTATTCTCAATAAAAATGAGTCTGCCCTGATAAATATCATGGAAGTATACAGGAAATACCAGGATTGCCTTAACATTCCCATTAAATACTTCAACCCTCATGCGGTTGGTCATATTATTCTTATCTATGATTAAACCGTCTTTTTTAATCTTTTCCTGAAGCTCCATATCATAGTGATCACTGTCCCAGGAAAATGCATCTTCTGCATCTTTGCCTTTTCCATGCTTAGCCCAGTAATCCACCAGCTTCATATATCCCGGACGATTTCTATCGACTTTGTAGTAAACCATGTAGTCCACATCCAGGATGTTACCAACATCATCATATATTTTAGTAATATCTCTCTTATCTCCCAGAGCAACACACTCCAGGATTCGGCTCATTATCTCTTTAGCCTTCTGTTCAAACTCCAGCTTATTGGTAATATCTTCTTCTTTCTCTGTAAGCATTGAGTTAGTATAAAGCTTAGTTACTATATCTGACAACACCTCTGCAAAGGTAGACATATTACTAAATGCCTTAAAGAGTTTTTGATTCTGCGCCTTTGTATGTGCATAGAGAATCCAAGTTGCATAGAATCTTCCATCAATAAAGATAGGAGCTGCCGCCAGTCTACTATCAGGATTTCCATCATCTATCTCTGAATAGATTGCCTGCTTTGAATCGATAATACAATTCATCACATCAACATAGACCTTCGAATACTTCGGATTGAGCACAAGCTCATGGAACTCACCTAAATATGTGGACGGACCATTAGGCTCAATAAGAACATGTCCATTGATATCCAGCACAGCACTATACAGATCGCAAACATTTGCGAAGCCGTTTATCAGATCATCAATATGATTATCCAACAAGAACCTTGAGTTAATATCGCCCTTTTTATCCATATATTTCCTCACCAAAGATCATCCGACATTTCATCACCACAAGTGATAAACGCATCCAACTATGCCCAGTAAGCACATAACTATAGATAACTAAATACTAACATATACTACTTATACATCAAAATATAAACATTTTTTTAACACACAATCGGGTAGCACAAGACCTACGCTACCCGATTAAATGATATATTTTTTAGAGTTATTTAGAATTATATTTAATTATATAAAATATATTATAATCTTAAATTCTACTGAGAAACTGATGAGCTAAGATCTGAAAATGCACTGTCTGTAATCTTCTTTGTCTCATCAACTGCCTTATTTACATCAACAAGTGCAGTTTGAAGCTGTGACATGAAGCTACCGATTGAATCAAATTCTCTCTTAACAACAGCTCTATTCTGTCTGATTTCTTCTCTTGTTTCAGCCTTCTGCTTCTCACACTCAGCAATTGTATCTTCCTTAAGTCTCTCGCAAGCAGCTTCTGTCTGTGATTTAAGATTCTCACAAGCTACTTCAGTCTGATTCTTAAGATTCTCACATCTTGTCTCTGTCTCAAAGTTAAGCTGATCTGTTTCTTCCTTAGTCTTTCTCTTAAGGCTCTCACACTCAGCAAATGTTGTCTCTTTCTTCTCCTGGCAACTGCTCTGTGTCTCTGAAAGGAGTCTATCACACTCAGACTCTGTAGCAGCCTTAAGCTGTTCACAACGAGCATTAGTCTCATCAATCATAGATTTACACTGAGCTGTTGTCTCAGACATCTTAGCCTCACAATCAGCTGCTGTCTTCTGTGTAAGCGCATCAGCAGACTCTCTAGCTGAAAGAAGTGTTCTGGAAATTGACTCATATCTTGATGCAGACTCAATCTCTCTCTGCTTATATCCTTCAAGATCCTGCTTAAGTTTCTCAACCTGAGACTGAAGATCCTCATTTACTGATTTAAGATTATCAATAGTGCTCTTAGACTCTGACATATTTGCTTCACGCATCTGCTGAAGCCCCTTTACAGCCTCACTAAGCTTTGTAGCATCGTCCTTAAGCTTTGCGATCTCACCTTCATACTTTTTCTGCTGCTCCATAACATATGTTTCAGTAGCAGCCTTATCATATCCACCAAATGATACTGTTTTAATTTCTAGTGCCATTTCTTTACCCCTTTCGACCAAAAAATCCTAACCTGTAGTATACCACACAGGTATTTAATATGCACTTATTTTTTTAGATTAAAATCAATTAAACCAAATGTCCTTTTTCTTCAATAACCTTGATAACCTGATCAACATATTTCTCACAGATTTCATCAGTTTCAGCCTCAACCATAACACGGATTACCGGCTCTGTTCCTGACTCACGAACAAGGATTCTTCCAGTATCTCCAAGCTCTTCAGCCACCTTAGAAACTGCTGCCTGAACATCTGCATCCCCCTGTGCATCAGGCTTACTCTTTACACGAACATTCTTAAGTACCTGTGGATAATATACAACTGGCTCAGCAAGTTCTGACATAGTTTTCTCTTTTGCCAGCATAACCTCCATCATCTTAAGGCTGGTAAGGATTCCATCACCTGTAGTTGCATACTTGGAAAAGATAATGTGTCCTGACTGCTCACCACCGATACGGTTACCAGTCTTAACCATATTCTCATAAACATACTTATCGCCGACTGCTGTCTTATCATAATCAATTCCAACTTTGTCCAGTGCCTTGTAAAGACCGAAGTTACTCATAACAGTTGTAACAACCTTGTTATTTATAAGCTTTCCGCGTTCTTTCATATAAAGGCCGTAAATGTATAAAATGTGATCACCTGTGATAAGATTTCCTTTTTCATCTACGCAAAGACATCTATCAGCATCACCGTCATAAGCAAATCCCACATCAAGGCCATTTTCAACAACATACTTCTGAAGATGCTCGATATGTGTAGAACCACAGTCTGTATTTATATTTACTCCGTCAGGGCTGTCATTTATAACATAAGTCTTTGCTCCAAGAGCATCAAAAACCCCCTTTGCAATCTGCCATGCAGCACCATTTGCCACATCAAGTCCAACCTTTTTATCCTTGAAACTATACTTACTCATAGAGATAAGATATCCAATATAACGGTTACGACCAGCAACATAGTCAACTGTACGACCAATAGCTTCTCTCTCAGCAATTGGAATTTCCATTTTTCCATCTATATACTCTTCCACCTTAAGGATTGTTTCCTCATCCATCTTCTCACCATTTCCATTGAGAAGTTTGATACCATTATCATAATATGGGTTATGAGAAGCAGATATCATGATACCGCAATCAAAATCATCCACTCTGGCAATATATGCTACCGAAGGAGTTGTTGTAACATGCATGATATATGCATCTGCGCCACTAGCCATAAGACCTGTACATAGAGCATACTCAAACATATATGAACTTCTTCTTGTATCCTTACCGATTACCACCTTTGCTTTCTTGCCTTCTTTGGCACCGTAGTACCATCCAAGAAAACGACCAATCTTTACAGCATGTTCAAAAGTTAGATTCTTGTTAGCCTCACCTCTGAAGCCATCAGTTCCGAAATATTTACCCATTTATTATTCCCTCCTAAAAATATCAGTTAAATCATTGACTGAAATATCAAACCAGATATTAACTAAAACACTAATCAACGCATTAGTCAAAGATTAGTTAAAGCAATAGTCAAAATTTATTAAACTCCCTCTTTATGTATAACCTCACCATTATCCTTCCAGATTGAGTTTTCAGGAACAACTCCTCTTACACAGGATGTTGGATAAACATTTGAATGTCTTCCAATAACTGTACCAGGATTGCAAACCGCATTACACCCTACCTCAACATAGTCACCCAGCATAGCTCCAAATTTCTTTATTCCTGTCTCTACCTTTTCAGTTCCATTATGAACAACCACCAGCTGCTTATCGCTCTTAACATTACTTGTGATACTTCCTGCACCCATATGGCTGAAGTAACCAAGTATGGAATCTCCGACATAGTTGTAATGTGGTGTCTGAACATGATCAAAAAGAATTACATTTTTCAGTTCCACACTATTTCCTACAACACAGTCAGCTCCCACAAGAGCCGAACCACGGACAAATGCCCCATGTCTGACCTCAGTATTTGGTCCGATGATACATGGTGCTCCTAAATATGCAGATGGAAATACATTTGCTGTTTTATGTACCCAAACTGACTCGCTAACTTCTTCATATTCATCTCCAAGAGTTGGTCCAAGTTCAAGGATAAAATCCTTTATTCCTTTAAGAGCCTCCCATGGATATGTAAACTGTGAAAGATAATCTTTCGCAAGTGTATGATCCAAATCATAAAGATCCTTTATTGTATACAATATATTATTCCTCACTTTCAAAAATCATTATGTCATTCTGAGGGCTTACGCCCGAAGAAACTTAATAAGTTTCTCCGCTTTACTCAGAATGACATTTTAAATTCTTATATTTTATTCAAATATTTACTCAACTGTAACAGACTTAGCCAGGTTTCTTGGCTTATCCACATCCAATCCCTTAGCATCTGATGTGTAGTAAGCAATAAGCTGAAGGATAACTGCAGTTGCAAAAACTCCAAATGTACTATCCACCTTTGGAATATAGAGCTGCTTATCACAAACCTCCTGGCTTTCCACTTTCCCTTCCTGGCTTATCAGGATCACATATGCACCTCTTGACTTAACCTCACGAACATTTGAGATAACCTTTGCATATACATGTTCTTCCGTAGCGATAGCTATTACTGGAACCTGCTCAGCAATAAGAGCAATAGTACCATGCTTCAACTCACCTGCAGCATATGCCTCAGAATGAATATAGGAAATCTCCTTAAGTTTAAGTGAAGCCTCAAGACTAAGTGTATAATCAATACCTCTACCGATGTAGAATACATCCGGTGCTGTCTGGATATGATTTGCAACTCTTCTTATATCATCAGAAGCCTCAATAGTCTTCTTCATAATCTCGCCTACGCCCTGAAGTTTTGAGATAAACTCTCTTGTCTCTTTCTCAGAAAGAACGCCTCTAACAAGACCAAGTCTTGCAGCAAGAAGATACATTGCAGCAATCTGAACTGTATATGCCTTTGTACTGGCAACTGCAATCTCAGGACCAGCATGAGTATAGAGCACATAATCACTCTCTCTGGCAATTGTAGAGCCCTTAACATTAACAACAGAAAGAACCTTGCTGCCCTTCTGCTTAGAAAGACGAAGTGCCTCAAGAGTATCTATTGTTTCACCAGACTGTGATACAACTATAGTAAGTGTCTTATCATCAATGATAGGATCCTTATATCTAAACTCAGATGCAATTTCTACTGTTACCGGAATCCTGAGCTTTGTCTCAATAAGTGACTTGCCCACCATACCAGCATGCATTGCAGTACCACAGGCAACAATTACTATATTTTGAAGATTCTTAAGTATATCATCATCAATACCATCATCTGCAAGGAATGGAAGTCCGTCCTGCACTCTAGGAGCAACTGTTCTCTCCAGCGCCTCAGGCTGCTCATTTATCTCCTTAAGCATATAATGAGGATAGCCGCCCTTCTGAGCTGATGTAATATCCCAATTCACTTCTAAGATTTCAGGTTCAACTGCTCTGCCCTTAAGATCCTGAACGCTGATACCATTATCTGTAAGTGTAAGAATATGATACTCAGGTACTACAAAATATTTCTTAGAAAAATTAATAACTGCAGTAAGGTCAGACGCAATAATAGAGCCCCCGTCAAAAGACGCAGCCACCATTGGGCTAACATTTCTAATAGCAAATATCTTTCCAGGCTGATCATCAAACATAATACATAATGCAAATGATCCAGCTAAAAGATTTACTGTCTTTTTAATAGCAGTATATGGATCACCCTCATAGAGTTTATCCAGAAGAGCTGCTACAACCTCTGTATCTGTCTCTGACTGGAGCACATTCTTAAGTCCATATTCAGTTGTAAGTTCTTTATAGTTCTCAATAATTCCGTTATGGCAAAGTGTAACTGAACCCTGTCTGTGTGGATGTGCATTTCCTTCAGTAACACCTCCATGTGTTGCCCATCTGGTATGACCGATTCCACAAGTTGCATCAGTACCTTCTTCTCCCAATGCATCTACTGCCTTTGCAAGTTCTTCAACCTTGCCTGTCTTCTTCTTTAAAACAATTCCTGTTTTAGGATCAAGTACTGCAATACCGGCACTATCATAGCCTCTATACTCCAGCTGTCTTAATCCATTTATAAGTATATCCTTTGCAGGCTCATTTCCTGTATATCCAATTATTCCGCACATAATTCGTCTCCTTTCGTGCACGCCATAATAATGACATAATATGATGTGGGTGTCAAAAGTACCTTTTGACACCATATGACATACGGATTG
>CAMNGU010000058.1 GCA_946538525.1 uncultured Lachnospiraceae bacterium | reverse complement strand
AGCTATCTTTGGTGGATTCCCACATTTAATTTCCGAATGTAAATTTACACTGTCCATTCTAAACATACATTTTTCTTTAACTTGTTGTATAATATAAATGTATGATATCATTTTAAGAAGAATTAAGACTATCTAAATTTTTATCTCATTATGTATCGATATAACTCCTTACATATCAAAATTATTACATCTCGTAACACATCAATACTAAAAGGAATGGATAAATATGAAAAAGAAACTAATTATCATAATAAGTATAGTTACACTTGTGGCTATAATGGCTACGGTTGTCGCTGTTTTGTTCTACTCGCAGTACAACACCAAAGGTATTAGCCATTTTATGATTGTAGGTGACGACTTGGGCCGTGGGAAAGAGTTGGTTGGAAATGTTGGAAATGATTCTGTTTATGTGGAAGGTTTCGCGTCAGAAGATTTGTATTTTCTGACTGTAAATTCGAATAAGATCCTTGTTAAGGATGCCTTATCTCAGAACATGGTCAAACCAAATGATTGGGTGCGACACGCGTATAGCGTAACGACCAAGAACAATATAAGAGTTCTAACATTTGACGATTACGAAATTGCTGTGAAAGGTCATGAATATCTTGTTAGGCCGAAATCAGAATAGTAATTGGAAATGGTACTGAACAATTTAATGTAAATGTGAGAGTTAATATTAATACATACATATCATTAGTATACAGCTAAATGATATTGAAGCGGTTGTGCTAGGTGGCGGACCGCATAAAATATCAAATCTCCCCAAAATCAAATTTCAAAAATCAGATCTCAAAAATCGAAATTAATTTTTTAGAACATGTCAACCAGAGAGATTCATTTCTGGTTGACACATTTTTTTAATACGGTGTAAAATTATTACACCTATCCTTTAAAACGGAAGTAATTATATATAATGACTGTATATGAGCAACTGTATATAAGTTACTGCATGTAAGAATCTGTATATAAGCAACTCTATTTAAGGGGTTGTTTATAAGCGATTGAATATGTGCAACTCTATATAAGCTTATATGTTAATTTTATTAATAGATTACTTCTTTCATATTTTGAATTTAGCTTAGTGAAGATTTTTATGAATTATCGTTAAGCTTTTTTCGATGTCTTGACAAAAGATCAATAAGAAATGTAAAAATTTAGAACTTAAAACTTTTGCATTATCATAAACCTCCACTTGAAAAAATTTAGAAAAAATAAAAGCAAAGCAAAAATATAATTAGAAGAGTTTTTTAGCAACTTGGATTAGAAGCTTGATTTTTAAGCTGGCTTTTTGAGCAAGTAAATAAGCTGGCTTGATGAGCGAGTAAATAAGCTGGCTTTGTGAGTGGGAAAAAAGCTGGCTTTGTGAGCAAGTAAAAAAGCTGGCTTTTTGAGCAAGTAAATAAGCTGGCTTGATGAGCGAGAAAAAGCAGTCTTTGTGAGTGAGTAAATAAGATAGCTTTGTGAGCGAGTAAATAAGCTGTCTTAATGAGCGGGAAAAAAGCTGTCTTAATGATCGAGAACATAAGCTGGCTTGATGAGCGAGAAAAAGCAGACTTTGCGAGCGAGAAAAATAAGCTGGCTTTAGTAGTGTTTTATTCAAGAGAGAACGGAATAAGTGGCCCCCTAAGTTTTTTGTGTTTTACTAATATCGTAAAATTCTAAAACTACCTTTGCGGGGGTTATAAAAATCTATTTTTGGAGAGGAGCTGATGAACTAATGAATTTTAATTTTGAAGCGAATAAATATAAAGAATTATTGCAGGCGGAGATGAATTGGCTGGATGAAGCGATTTCAAATTCACCTCCTGGAAGGCTTAAGATCAATAGGAACGGAACTCGTTTCAAATGGATCAACCAACTTGACAGCGGAGAGCGCCAGTACATTCGTAAAAAAGATGTGAAGCAGGCAGGGCTTTTGGCGGCCAAAAGCTACTATAAGAGAAAACGCGTCGAGACGAAGCAGGAACTCATGGCGTTGGACTATTATTTGAACAATCATAACCGAATTAGGTTCATTTCAAATGATCTCGAAAATGGTGATGGTGAGCTTTCAAGGCTCATTGGAATAGGCAAAGAGATCTTCAGGATGGAAAGGTTTGAAATGTCGCCGTCGGTAAAAAGACGAAAGAAAAATGGCTTCTCGTTCACCGCGGATGAAAAGAAAATCAGCGCGGAGCTGAAGGCGTGGATGGAAGAGGAGTACCCGACGAACCGCGGTTTCGAAGAATCGCTGAATGTGAAAGCGGTGGGCGGACTGATGGTCAGATCGAAATCTGAAGCATTTATCGCAAATGAACTTTCAGCGAGAGGCATTCCATTTAGGTATGAGTGCCTTTTGGAAATCGATGGAGCGGCTTACTATCCGGACTTCACGATTATTCATCCGATTTCAAATGAGAAATTTTACTGGGAGCATTTGGGATTGATGGATGACGCGGAGTACAGGGAGAAGGCGAAGCGCAAGCTGGTAAACTATACCAGAGCAGGTGTTATACCGGGAATCAATTTGATCATCACATATGAAACGGAGTACACTCCACTTGATTTTGGAGTTGTGAAGAAATTGATCGACGCATACTTTGGGTAGTCGATGGAAGGTAAACAACTGAGTAGGGGGCATTATGATTGTAAAGAATAAGTAGAAATGAAGGAAGGCGGTTATGAGAGGTTGAGCTCTCATAGCCGCTTTTTGGTTTATATATGAGTGTTAAAAGTGTGCTGGAGTTGTTTCTTTGTGGGGAGGGGTGAAGTGGTGCCAAAAAGCTTTGGTGTTTAGATATAGGCACGCGGTTGGGAAAGTGGGGGTGCCAAGAAGCTTTGGCGTTTAGATATAGGCACGCGGTTGGGAAAGTGGGGGTGCCAAGAAGCTATGATGTTTAGATATAAGCACACGGTTGGAAAGCGAGTGGTGCCAAAAAGCTTTGGTGTTTCGATATAAGCACACGGTTGGGAAAGTGGGGGTGCCAAAAAGCTTTGGTGTTTGTATATAAGCACGCGGTTGGGGAACGAGTGGTGCCAACTTGTTTTCATATCTTGATATATGCACATAATTTGAAGGGTGTTAGCATGCATCTCGATAATGTGTGCGTATATAAAAACGCTGGCACACTTTGGAACCCCAACCGGAAATTTACCGTGCGTATATACGGTTGAGAAAGCAAGTTGGAACCCCACCAGCCTCCAGCCCTTCACACAACCGTGCGCATACACACATCCCAAAGCAAGTTGGAACCCCACCAGCCCCCAACTTCACCCTATACCCCCATATATTCTCTGAATTCACACTTATGTAAACCTGTCCCGTCAATCAACTGCCCCTTATGTAAACTAACATCCGTCAATACCTACAAAATTTTAAAAACATACTAAATTTTGTAAAAAAGTTGGAGCATAATCGAACATATTGTGATATACTATCTCCAATTGGGCAAAAATTCGAATAGGGTATATCCACCGCTTGGAAAACCACCATGCAACGGACAATCCCTATACCACAATTACACCCACAGTCTAATAATGGAGGAGACAAGATATGTCACAAAGAACAGATATTCACAAGGTTCTCATCATAGGCTCAGGCCCTATCATTATCGGCCAGGCTTGTGAGTTCGACTACTCAGGTACACAGGCATGTAAGGCACTTAGAAATCTCGGTTATGAGATCGTACTGGTTAACTCAAACCCAGCTACCATCATGACTGACCCGGAAATGGCAGATGTAACATACATCGAGCCCCTAAATGTAAAACGCCTCGAGGCTATCATCGATAAGGAAAGACCAGACGCACTGCTTCCTAATCTTGGTGGTCAGTCAGGACTTAACCTCTGCTCAGAGCTTGCAGAAGCAGGAGTGTTAGATAAGTACAATGTCAAGGTTATCGGTGTTCAGGTTGATGCAATCGAGCGAGGCGAGGACCGTATTGAGTTCAAGAATACTATGGCTTCCCTCGGTATCGAAGTAGCCAGATCTGAAGTTGCTTACTCAGTAGAAGAAGCACTTTCAATCGCAGACGAACTCGGATATCCTGTTGTTCTGAGACCAGCTTACACCATGGGTGGTGCCGGCGGCGGTCTCGTATATAATAAAGAAGAGTTACAGGTTGTATGTGCAAGAGGTCTCAAGGCTTCCCTTGTTGGCCAGGTACTCGTAGAAGAGTGCGTAAGCGGATGGGAAGAGCTGGAGCTCGAAGTTGTCCGTGATAAGGACGGCAAAATGATAACAGTATGCTTCATCGAGAACATCGACCCAATGGGTGTTCACACGGGTGATAGCTTCTGTTCAGCACCTATGCTCACAATCAGCGAAGAGGTTCAGCAGAAGCTTCAGAAGCAGGCATATGCAATCGTTGACGCTATACAGGTTATCGGTGGCTGTAACTGTCAGTTCGCCCATGACCCAGTAACAGACAGAATCATAGTTATCGAGATCAACCCTCGTACATCCCGTTCATCAGCACTTGCTTCAAAGGCAACTGGTTTCCCAATCGCCCTTGTATCCGCAATGCTGGCATCAGGTCTTACACTTAGCGAGATCCCATGCGGTAAGTACGGAACACTGGACAAATATGTTCCAGACGGTGACTATGTAGTAATCAAGTTCGCTCGTTGGGCATTTGAAAAGTTCAAGGGCGTAGAAGACAAGCTCGGAACCCAAATGAGAGCGGTAGGCGAAGTAATGTCAATCGGAAAGAACTATAAGGAAGCTTTCCAGAAAGCTATCCGTTCACTGGAGAAGGGCCGCTACGGACTCGGTCATGTTAAGAACTTCAACGACATGACAAAGGAGCAGCTCCTTCAGGCGCTCATCACTCCATCAAGTGAGAGACATTTCCAGATGTACGAAGCACTTCGCAAGGGCGCTACAGTAGATGAAATCCACGAGATCACAAAGGTAAAGACATACTTCATCGAGCAGATGAAAGAGCTCGTAGAAGAGGAAGAAGCACTTGTTGCTAAATATGGCGCAGCAGATGCAGCACAGGGAAATGTACCTTCTAACGAAGACCTTACAAAGGCTAAGAAGGACGGTTTCTCAGACAAGTACCTCAGCGAGATCCTGTCTGTACCAGAAGATGATATCCGTCATAAAAGAGAAGAAATCGGCGTAGTTGAGAACTGGCAGGGAGTACATGTAAGTGGTACTCAGGACGCAGCATATTACTACTCAACATACTGCGATGTAGATAAAAATGAAGTTAAATCCGATAAGCCAAAGATCATGATCCTTGGTGGTGGTCCTAACAGAATCGGTCAGGGTATCGAGTTCGACTACTGCTGTGTACACGCAGCTAAGTCACTTAAGAAACTGGGCTTCGAGACAATCATCGTTAACTGTAACCCAGAGACAGTTTCAACAGACTACGATACATCAGACAAGCTTTATTTTGAGCCACTTACACTTGAGGATGTTCTCTCAATCTACAAGAAAGAGCAGCCAGTCGGAGTTATCGCACAGTTCGGTGGTCAGACACCACTTAACCTTGCTAGCGACCTTCAGAAGAATGGTGTTAAGATCCTCGGAACAAGCCCAGAGGTTATCGACCTTGCAGAAGACAGAGACCTGTTCCGTGCCATGATGGACAAGCTCGGAATCCCAATGCCAGAAGCTGGAATGGCAACAACAGTAGAAGAAGCTATAAAGATTGCAAATGAGATTGGATACCCTGTTATGGTTCGTCCTTCTTATGTCCTCGGTGGTAGAGGTATGGAAGTTGTTTACGACGATGAGAGCATGACAGGATATATGGCAGCAGCAGTTGGCGTAACACCAGACAGACCAATCCTTATCGATAGATTCCTGCATCACGCTATGGAGTGCGAGGCAGACGCTATATCAGATGGTACACATGCATATGTTCCAGCAGTTATGGAGCACATCGAGCTCGCCGGAGTTCACTCAGGAGACTCAGCTTGTATCATCCCAAGCAAACACATTTCCGAGGAGAACCTTGCAACTATCAAGGATTACACTCGTAAGATAGCAGAGGAAATGCATGTCGTAGGACTTATGAACATGCAGTACGCAATCGAAGATGGCGTTGTATATGTTCTTGAGGCTAACCCAAGAGCATCTCGTACAGTTCCACTTGTATCAAAGGTTTGTGGCATCCGCATGGTACCACTTGCAACTGACATCATCACAGGTGAGCTGACAGGAAGACCATCACCAGTTCCAGAACTGAAAGAGCGCGAGATTCCTTACTACGGAGTAAAAGAGGCAGTATTCCCATTTAACATGTTCCCAGAGGTAGATCCAATTCTCGGACCTGAAATGAGATCTACAGGTGAGGTTCTCGGAATTTCTCAGTCAGCTGGTGGAGCTTACTTCAAGGCTCAGGAAGCTGCTAAGGCAGAACTTCCAATGGAAGGAACTGTTCTCATCTCACTTAATAGAAGCGAGAGACCAGAAGGACCAGAAGTTGCAAGGATCCTTCATGAAAATGGATTTAAGATCCTGGCAACAGGCAACACATATGAGACAATCGTGGCAGCAGGAATTCCAGCTGAGAAGGTTAACAAGATGTATGAAGGAAGACCTAACATCCTTGACCACATCAGCAATGGCGATATCCAGCTGATCATCAACTCACCTGCTGGTAAGGAGTCAGTACATGACGATACATACATCAGAAAGTCAGCTATCAAGTACAAGATTCCATATATCACAACAATCACAGCAGGCCGTGCAGCAGCAGAGGGAATCGACCACATGAAGAAGAGACACAAGGGTAACATCCACTCACTGCAGGAATGGCATACTTCAATTAAAGAGAAGTAAGCTGGTTGAGGTGCTTAAAGTTAAAATATAGTTGATAGAAAATTGTATTAAAGTTTTTAGAAGAGCTTATCCTACTATACAGTAGGGTAAGCTTTTTTGTGGCTTTTCCCAATCCCATCCTCAAAAAATCCCCATATTTTTTACACATAGCCAATAATATAAAACACATATAATTGACATAACACATACATTTAACTATAATAATACAGTGTTTCTTTTATTGTGAGCAAAGCCACAAGCGTCGGCAACTCCCCACACCTAAATAGTGTGCGATAATTATTGCCTATTGTGACAATTGCTGAAGAAAACCGTGACAATTTAGCAAAAGTTACTTACAAGCCTTGAAAAAATTCAGGCGGTAGAGTATAATTTACTAATGTGGTTTCACTTCAAATTGCTTTTATTCATATGAATAAACTATATCATATATGTAGTATATGGATAACAGCGACAAGAGAAGGAACTAGAAACTAAGAGAGTACATATTAGAGAGTACTTACCAGATTCGATTAAGTTCGGATCAAAAATCTACAGAAAAGGGGAGAAAGACGATGAAGTTAAAGAAGTTTATAGCTACAGCATTAACTGGGGCTCTTGCACTTTCAGCTGCACTCGTTCCAAACATTGGTTCATTCGCAGCAAGTGGAGAGTGGAAGAACGATGGCACAGGCTGGTGGTACAGCAAGGCTGATGGTTCATACGCATACAGCGAGTGGATCGATGGTTACTACCTTGATGCAAATGGATATAACACATATTCAGGCGTTGCATCATGGAAGAAGGACAGCACAGGCTGGTATTATCAGGATACAACAGGCTGGTATGCAACAGGTACATGCTGGATTGACGGCACAAAGTACAACTTCGACAAGAATGGTTATCTTGAAGAGCCAGGCTGGGTAAATGGTGTCGGCGGTTGGTGGTATAGATTCGGTGACGGATCATATGCTACAAGCCAGTGGATCGACGGATACTGGATCAGCTCAAATGGTTACTGGGAGTACCAGCCAAAAGCTTCTTGGTACAAGGATGACAAGGGTTGGTACTACATGGATACATCAGGATACTATGAGCAGGGCTCTACTGTAACAATCGACTTTGTTGATTACACATTCGACAAGGACGGATATCTTGTACAGTACACAGAGCTTACACCAGCTTCAGAAGGATCAGTAAAAGTTTCATTTAAGGTTTCTGCAGCTACAAAGGCTACAGCAGCTAAGCAGATGAGCGACCTTTACGGATCAATCACAGCTGACGGTTCTAAGACAACAATGGCAATCGATGGCGTATCAAAGGCAATCACTAACAAGGGTGGTGTTGTATATGTTGATGATGAGACACTTACTGCTTATGTAAATAGAACTCATACAACATCTACAGAAGTAACATTCAGCTTTGACGCTCCTTCAAAGACAGTTCTTGCAGGACTTACATTTGGTAACTCAGTTGCATCATACGAGTACTCAGTACAGGTTGGTACAGTTGCACTTACAAATATCACTGCAGGAAACGGCGTTGTATCATTTGATGCAGGTGGAAAGCGCTATGAAGGCGATACAAAGGACGGAAAGATTTATCTTAACGGTGATGTATCAGCTGATGCTTTAGTATCTGCACTTAAGAGCGCTGGAGCAATCGAAAGCAACACACCAGTTCTTTGGTCAAAATAAGTCTAGATAATAGACACAAAAGACAAAAAAGTTAATTAGGCTGTTGGGTGTGGCGACGCACTCAACAGCTTATACTATGTAATGAGCTGAATAACTCTCAAAATGGAGTATTACATGATAAGGAATAAGTTGTATAATCTCTTGTCCCTGATCCTGGCGGCAGCGTTCATCCTGAGCGCTATTATTCTAACAGGCCACGGGGTATATGCAGGAGATATTAATGGAAATGAGGCTTCTGTCATTGCAGTTGCCAGTGGAACATTTACCTACAACGGTAAAGTTTATAAGGCGTATGATTCATATGTGAACCAGCTGTATTCCTACATGGCTCAGGATGGTGTAGACCTGACAGCAGAGCAGGCTGCAAGAGCTATCAGTTACATTTACTCAAATGTCCAGGCGGGCGTTAATTCCGGTTATGTCTATGAAGTGACACAGCAGGAAGAAAACAATGTGGATGTTGAAGAAGCTGTCCAGGAGATGGAAGAGCAGGAGCAGCAGGCACAGGAAGAAAAATACGAAGAAGCAAAATCCCAGGCACAAGAGGCAAGTGATAAGGAAGTTGAGGAAATGTTCCAGCAGATCGAAGAAGATCAGAAGGAAAGACAAAACTCCGATTCATCCAAGCCAAGTGCAACAGAGTCAGATGCTACAGTGGTTATTCAGAAAGACGAGATAGTAGTAACCACAGATGATAAGGAATGGTCCGTGAAGAGGACTGAGAGAATTGTTCCTGAGAGCATCACCACAGCTCTGATAGTTATAAGTGCAGCGATACTGGTTATCGATGTAGTTATAGCTATGGTGCTTATCTTCGCAAAATGTATGCGATTTGGGGACGAACATTCCCATAGAAAGATCAAGAGTGGCCATAGAAAGAGAAGAAAGATCCGTAAGGTATGTAGAAGGATACTTATCTTCACAACAGCTGTTGGGCTATTTATAGTATTCATGATAGTCGGAATCAGCGTTGGTGTATTCAGCAACAACCACCTGAGTAACAGTATCCAGAGTAGCGGATACTTCAGGTATGCCTATACACAGTATGTAAAGAATGCGGTTGCAGAAGCTGGCGCGGCCGACGACAAAAACTCAGTCGACGGTTCAGCTGACAAAGAGTCCGACGACCTGGAGTCCATGGACATCTCCAATGTCAACATTATGACATACGACGAGTTCCTGGTTCAGGAGAAACAGGCACTTTCCAACATGAAGGAAAGCGAGCTTACCAAAGAGATAAGCATCGTGCCATACATCAGTCAGCTGAGGAAGGATCTGAGAGAACCATTACTCATAGCTGTGATAATTATCGGCATAGCATATATGCTGTCCATGATACTTAACCTCTTCATGGATATGAAGAGAGACAGAGGTATAAAAGCCCTGGCGGTATCGGACATCATAGCAACACTAATCCTGCTGGTGGTAGTGGTAGCTATCTGGATTTGGTATACCAACAGCAAGCTGTTCATCGAACCAGACTACCTCTTCAACTTCATCGGTGACTTCATCGAGTGGGTGGTAAAGGTACTGGCGAGCATCAGCTTCTTCGGTGCAGCGATAGGCATGGCTATGGTTGGCCTCTACAACAGCATGAGGAAAGAACACTAGACACAACATACAAAGGAATAATATGAATCTATTCGACATACATTGTCACATCCTTCCGGGAGTGGACGACGGCTCCAAGGACCTGGAGACAAGCCTTGAGATGCTTCACATAGCCTACGAAGATGGGACAAGAGATATAATCCTCACCCCGCACTACATGCTGGGCAGGAATACATACACATATCAGGAACTGGACGAAAGATTCGAACAGTTCAAAAAAGATGTGGCCGCAACAGGAGAGTTTCCTGAACTGAAACTGTACCTGGGAAATGAGATTCTTTACGAGGTAGGTATTGCCACAAAGCTTCGTGAAGGCGACATCCACACAATGAATGGAACCCGCTACATATTAGTGGAATATAATATAAAGATTCCATTTGGAGAAATCCTTGATTCTCTGGAAGCTATGAGTCAGGCGAGATTTATTCCTATCATTGCGCATGTGGAGAGATACCACTGCCTGGAGGGAAGACTAGACAGGCTGGATGAGATGCTGGACAAGGGAGTACTCCTGCAGATGAACATATCCAGCGTAGACGGCGGATTCCTAAATGAAAATAAACATTGGTGCAGAAAGATGATCAAGAAGGGTTATATAACCTTCCTTGGCACAGATGCACATAATGAACATTCCCGTGCTCCATATACACAGGAGTATATCAAATGGATCAAAAAGAAATGTGGTGACGACGAAGCAGAGTTCATGCTCACCGAAGCACCAAATATGATGATTCAGGGAAAATATATAGATAGTTATTAAGAATCATAACAACACGAGGATACCATGAACGAATATAAAGATAAAGAACTGGAGATAGACCTTATCGAGCTGCTCCATGTACTATGGGCAAGAATATGGGCACTGATACTAGCAACAGCTCTCGGAATTGGACTTGCAGCAGGATACACGATGCTGTTCGTAAAACCGGTATATAAGTCTACCTCCATATTATATGTACTTACAAAGTCAACCAGCATCACATCCCTTGCGGATCTGCAGGTAGGAACACAGCTTACACAGGACTACATGGTAGTTATTACCAGCCGCCCGGTAGTAGAGAAGGTTATCGATAACCTGGGACTCAACACATCCTACGGAGCTCTGAAAGAGGATATATCCGTAACCAATCCTACCAACACAAGATTCCTTGAGATTACAGTAAGTAATCACGATGCATATCTTGCTAAGAAGATAACAGACGAGCTGGCAGATGTAAGTTCAGAGATGATGGCAACAGTCATGGATACAGAAAAGCCAAATATCATGGATTACGGTCAAATACCATCCAGCCCATCATCACCAAGTCTTGTAAAGAATGCAGCCATTGGCGGAATACTTGGCTTCATAATCTTTGCCGGAATCGTAATAGTAACATATCTGCTGAATGACTCAATTCATACCAGCGAAGATATAGAGAAGTACCTGGGCATTAATACCCTTGGATCTATCCCTCTTGAAGAAGGCGTATCCAAGAGAAAGACCCGTGGTAAAGACGCAACACATAGACGCAAGAGACGCAAAAAATCAAGTAAATAACTGACGCTGTCCTAAGCGATATCGAAGAATCTTACGAGGAAATCATGTCACAGAAGATAAACTTTGAAAACCTAAAGGAACTATCCTTTAAGATAAATGAATCCTATAAACGAATAAGAACAAACATCAGCTTCTCTGGTGATGATATCAAGACTATAGCCATCACCAGTACCGTTCCAAATGAAGGCAAGACGGAAGTGAGTTTCAATATCTGCAGATCATTTGCAGAAGATGAGAAGAAGACTCTTTTCATAGATGCAGATATAAGAAAGTCTGTACTCCTTGCCAGATACGGAGTTGATAAGGAAGCCAAGGGACTGACTCACTACCTTTCAGGTCAGACAAAAGACCTAAATGAGATCATATGTGAGACAAGTATCGACAATCTGGATGTTATCTTCACAGGTACCAGATCACCGAACCCGGCAGAGCTCCTTGGAAATGAGAAGTTTGCTAAACTTATCGAACATGCCAGAGAGACATATGATTATGTCATAATCGATTGTCCGCCTCTTGGTTCGGTTATCGATGCGGTTCTTGTTGCAAAGGTTTGCGATGGAACCATCATTGTTGTAGAAACAGACAATGTGAGTTATAAGGCTGTTCAGGGTGTTAAGAAACAGCTGGATAAGAGTGAATGCAAGGTTCTTGGTGCAATCCTTAATAAAGTTGAAAATAGTGGCAAAGGCTACTATGGATATTATAAAGGTTATGGATACGGCTATGGCTATGACAAGTATGGCTATGGCGAGTATGGCTCAATCGACGACTAGAATCGAGTCAATATGGTTTTAAACCATAGGATTTAGACTATAGGATTTTAAAATATTCAAGTCGAGCGCTTAAAGAGTAATAAAAGGGTTGGTTGTTTTCAATTAAAGTAAGGAGAGATGATTAGTATGCGTGTTATGTACAAAACTCAAAAATGCATAATAGAAAAACACTGCTTATCTATTCCGTCTATCAATTCGATAGTTAGTTCAGTTATCATCAAGTGTACTAAACTTCTCCTTAAATATCTTGCTGATGCAAGAGTTCTTTCTAATGTAAGCCGGATATATACATCTGATATATTTGGTTTGATCAAAGTTTCTACATACAAATATTGTGTGTATCCTGATTCATCACCGATGCTTATCTAAATTCTATATTTTAATAAATTAATCCTTTACATATTATGGCCTGTAAATGGCTAAATATAGGGCTTTTTGATATGTGGGGGGGGGTAGAAACTATCCCGCCACAATTAGTTTATTTTAGAAAAAAGAGAGAAAGTTAGATGAATAGTAATAACAATAGTGATGATAAGAAGAACTTCACAGAGATGCTTACTAATAAGGCTGAAAAGGCAGGAGAAGCTGCAGGGGATGCAGTGAACCGCCTCACAGAGATGCTGACAAGTAAAGATAATCCAAATGCAGCTAATGAAAGTAACGGTCTTGTCAATAAAGAGCGTTTCCATCTTACAAAGAATAATAAAGCGGTAGAAGGTAAAAACTGGAAGATATCTCTTTTTAATATTCTTCTGGTTATGTATGACCTTTTTGCTGTTATATTATCTTATTTTCTTGCGTTATGGTTTAGATTTGATGGTTCATTTTCTCAGATTCCAAGAGAATATTTGGATCCATATATCATGTTTATTCCATTCTATGCGGTTTTTTGTATTATAGTTTTTGCTGGTCTTAGACTGTATAAGAGTCTTTGGAGATATGCAAGTGTATTAGAGGGTGTAAGGGTTGCAGAAGCTACAATCCTTACTTCGGCATGTCATACAGTTCTTATAACTCTTTTAATTAAGAGAATGCCGCTATCTTACTATTTCTTTGGAATGGTATTCCAGTTCTTCCTTGTTCTTGGTGTCAGATATTTCTATAGATTCTATCTCATAGTTAGAAGAAGATACACCAGAGATGTAACTTCTCTAAAAAAAGTTATGATTATAGGTGCGGGTGAAGCGGGTAGAAATCTTATCCGTGAGATTCACCGATCTGAGGAAATGAATGAAGTTCCTGTCTGTGTAGTGGACGGTGATCAAAGTAAATGGAATAAAAGCTTAGAAGGTGTTCCAATTATTGGTGGAAGAGAGAGTATACTTCTTGGAGTAGAAAAGTATAAGGTGGAGAAAATATACTTTGCGATTCCTTCCGCGAGTAAGAGTGCTCAAAGAGATATACTTACCATCTGTAATGAAACTAAATGCGAACTAAAAACTCTTCCGGGAATATATCAGCTGGCCAATGGTGAAGTTGATATAAAGGCGATAAAAGATGTTGATATCGAAGACCTTCTTGGTAGAGATCAGATAAATGTGGATATGAAGGAAATCTATAATCAGTTATCTGGACAGGTGGTCCTAATAACTGGTGGTGATGGATCTATCGGTAGTGAGATAGCCCTTCAGGTATCCAGACATAATCCAAAGAAACTTATAATCTTTGATATATATGAGAATAATGCTTATTCAATTCAGCATAAGATACTTAGGGAGAATCCTAACTGTCCTCTAGAAGTTCTAATAGGCTCAGTAAGAGACAGTCGAAGAGTAAATGATATATTCAGGAAATTTAGACCTGATATAGTATATCATGCAGCCGCGCATAAACATGTTCCGCTTATGGAGGATAGTCCTTGTGAGGCTATCAAGAATAATGTGATAGGAACATATAAAGTTGCATATGCGGCTATGATGTATGGTACAAAGAACTTTGTTCTTGTAAGTACAGATAAGGCTGTTAATCCAACTAATATCATGGGAGCTTCCAAGAGACTCTGTGAGCTGGTAATCCAGTCCTTTGATAAGATGATCAAGAATCATAGAGAGGCAGACATTCCTGTACTTCATGTTCATCAGGAGGATGAAGATGGTAGTATGTATCCTCTTGCAGAAGGGACACAGAGATTCGATGAAGATGGAAAAGAAATCTTCACCTTCCCAGGGCAGGATGATAAGGGACATAGAAAGGCACAAACTAAGTTTAGCGCTACAAGATTCGGCGTTGGTGAAATTATAGGACAAACCGCCTTGAGACCGCAGAAATACTGGATTTCTTCAAACTGGTGTACCCCATTTGTACTCTTTAAGAACTATTTTTATAGTAATAGTATTGAAGAAAAACATGGACTTTCAATTCCATGCATCAATCCTATAATCAGTAAAATAATTTTAGTCAGCACTAAGATGCTGCTTAAATATCTTAGATTTGCTCGAACTCTAGGAAATCTAATTCAATTGAAGTTTCGAGGTTTATCTGGGTTAATAGGTGCATCAAAATATAGTCCTTATTTTAATGACGGACTATTACCTACATTAATTTAAAATTTTCTGAAATACCAGTGTTAATGTGATATAATACAGAATACTGGTGTCTTATTATGCATTTAGTTTTATAACTATTTAGAGGATTATCCCGTTGCATATCTCGTGAAAACACCCAAGAAATGGCTAAAACAGAGACTTTACGAATATGTGAGGGGGGGGTAGTTTACATAACGACTATCCCTCCTATGTTATTTTTTATTACATAGAGGGAATGAGATGGACACAAATAAGAATGATAATAAACTTAATAATATAGATGCAGAAAAGAAGAACTTCACAGAAATTCTTTCAGATAAAGCAGAAAAAGCAGGAGAAGCGACTGCTGATGCTGTGAACCACTTCACAGAAATGCTAACTAATAAAGATAAAAATGATTCTAAGGATGAGGTTGATTTGAATACTAGCGATAATAAAAAGTCTTCACATACATGTAAGCTTAAGGAATTCATGAAATCTGATGAATCCAAGAAAAAAGAATTAAATGCTACAAGCAAATTCAAGATGTACTTTGTGAATAGTATGTTAGTTGTATATGATCTCTTTGCTGTATCTTTATCTTATTTTCTTGCTTTATGGTTTAGATTTGACGGTAAGTTTTCGCAGATTCCACCACGATATTTAACTCCTTATCTAGAATTTATTGGATTCTATGCAGTTGGCTGTATTATTATATTCGCTATATTAAAGTTATACAGAAGTATTTGGAGATATGCTAGTGTAATAGAGGCCTTTAGAGTGGTCATGGCCACTGTGATTACCGGAATATTACATATCGTTTTCATAACCATATTTTTCCAGAGAATGCCGTTGTCGTATTATTTCTTTGGAACTATATTCCAGTTCTGTTTCATACTTGGTATCAGGTATGCTTATAGGTTATATCTTATTGTCAGAAGAAGATATACAAGGGACGTAGGCTCCTTGAAACGTGTAATGATAATTGGAGCCGGTGAAGCTGGTAGAAATATAATTCGAGAGATAAATCGTTCTTCGGAAATGAATGAAATCCCTGTATGTGTAATGGATGGGGATCAGTCGAAGTGGAATAAACAGATAGAAGGTGTACCAGTAGTAGGTGGAAGAGAATCTATACTTCTTAGTGTTGAAAAGTATAAAGTAGATAAAATATACTTTGCTATTCCTTCCGCAAGCAAAAAAGATCAAAGAGATATTCTTACTATTTGTAATGAGACTAATTGTGAGCTTAAGACACTGCCTGGTATATATCAGCTGGCTAATGGTGAAGTTGATATAAAAACTATACGAGATGTAAATATCGAAGATTTGCTTGGTAGAGAGCAGATAAATGTAGATATGAATGAAATCTATAATCAGTTATCAGGCCAGGTGGTTCTTATAACTGGTGGTGGTGGATCAATCGGTAGCGAGATAGCGCTTCAGGTTTCTAGACATAACCCAAAGAAGCTTATAATCTTTGATATATATGAGAATAATGCTTATTCAATTCAGCATAAGATACTCCGAGAAAATCCGAACTGTCCTCTTGAGGTTCTAATAGGATCTGTCAGGGATAGTAGAAGAGTTAATGATATATTCCGTAAATATAGACCTGACATTGTATATCATGCTGCTGCTCATAAGCATGTGCCGCTTATGGAAGATAGTCCTTGTGAAGCAATAAAGAATAATGTCATAGGGACATATAAGGTTGCTTATGCAGCTATGATGTATGGTACTAAGAACTTTGTACTTGTAAGTACAGACAAAGCTGTTAACCCTACAAATATTATGGGGGCTTCAAAGCGACTTTGTGAACTTGTTGTTCA
>CAMNGU010000057.1 GCA_946538525.1 uncultured Lachnospiraceae bacterium | reverse complement strand
CAAACTCTATATAATCAGCTGCACTTGATGTTGAATGAATGATTGATTTGTCATGTTTTATATTTTTATCATCAGTATGTATATTATCAGTATTATATTGTGGTTGATTTTCCGTAACGGTTTTACGGTTACGGTTTTTCCGTGACGGATTATCCGTCACCGTTTTACCGTTACCGTAAATCGGTAATGGTTTACTACTATCTGAACAACTGTCGATATTTATTTCTAGCTGTGTCTCGAACTTTCCTTGTCTTCCATGTATGACCGTCTTCTTTATATATCCTATTTCTTCAAGCCTTTTAAGGCACTGTGATATAGCACTTTTGCCATCCTTCACTATCCCGGCCATTCCGTTTACACTAAAGTTCCATTCATCCGGAAGGCTGCACAGTGTGCAGAGCAATCCTCTGTCCATTAACTTAAGCCTTTTATCACGAAGAATAGTATTACTTATCATCGTAAAGCTATTTTGCGTCTTATTTTTTAGTATCACCTATTGTTTCTCCTTCTCTTTAAATTAATGTCTTTTATTTGGGAGAAGCCTCTGTTATACTTTATTTGCATTATGAGTATGAGAGGCTTCATTCCTTTCTACTCGGAGGTGTTCTTGTTTCCAGCAGGAACATCTCCCTTTTCATTTTTATCTGTTTGCCTGCTTCCAGGAAGCGGAACAACCTGTCTTACCACATTTCCCACAACCATCTTCTTACGGGCCGCTATATAATACTGCATTGTTGTAGATTCCAAATCTCCAATATATGCTGCTATCTCTTTTGTATCTGCTCCAGCCTCATACATCCTTGTGGCAAATGTTCTTCTAAAGATATGAAGCCCGCTAACTTTTGTTCTAAAAGGAACATGCTTATATATAGTCCCCATACAGTGTTCCAGCATTGTAGCTGTATACTGTTTTCCAGTTTTAGTCCTGCATATCAGTTCATCACTTTTCCCTGGATTTACTTCTGATATTCTCTTCAGATCATTTACTGCTTCTTCAGATAGCCTGATAACTCTTGCTTTTTGATTCTTTGTAGTACCCTGGACAGCTATATATTTCCTTGAGTCGACATTATTATCTGAACTACGATTTCTTGTCATAGATGTGCTCTTATTGATTGTCAGAAGCTTATTCTTTGCATCATAGTCTTTCCACCTGAGACTAATCATCTCTCCCGTTCTTATTCCTGTATGAAGCAGCAGGGCACCATAGATTCCAGCGGCATATTTATACCTGCCATTATTCTCATTTTTTCTTAATGCTTCTACTAAGAATAATTCCTCTTCTTCTTGAGACAGCACTATAACATCTGCATCCCCTGCATCCTTAGCGCAAATCTTAGATAACCTCTTCTGTATACTTCTCTTTATCTGTAATACAGGGTTATATGCCAACTCAGCTCTAACTACTGCCCACTCATAAGCTGCATTTAACACATCCAGACTTTTCTTTATTGTCGACACCGAGAGGTTCGTGGATATTAATGTATTGATATGATTATCTATATCTGCAGGAGTAACAGCTTGTATCTGCATTTGTCCTAGTGGATATTTTTCAATCTGATTTCTTATAGTATCCTCGCGCCTGTCTATTGATTTAGGTTTTAATTCTCTATTTTGAACCTGATATTCAAGATGTCTTTGACAGAGTTCTCCAACAGTGTCTATATCACATAGACTAACCATGCCGCTTACCCTCTTCAGGCGTTCTTCCTTTTCCTTCATTCTCTTGACACAGACAGCCTTTGTTTTTCCAACTACGGAAATATATTTTCTCTTTCCATTTGGATTCAAACCTTGACTCTTTCTGTATATATATGAACCATCTTCGCGTTCGATAAATGTTCCATTTCCTCTCGCCCCTCTTTTATTCTTTTCTTCTGGCATTTAATCACCTCTTTTCTTACCTTTCTAGTTGTCTACAGAACATAGTTTTTATGCTCATACTGTGTCAACCACTCATTAAGAGCCTTCTCGGTTACGATATATCTCTTACCGATACATATAGATGGAAATCCCTTCGATCTGATTAATGCATACGCCTTATCTCGACCTATCTTCAGTACTCCTGCAAGCTCTTTAGCTGTGAAAACCGTTAATTCCTCATCTCTCATTGTCAGTTCCTCCTCATTGTTAATATTTGGATATTATTTGTGTCCAGTTTTTGTACTGTTCTACACTATAACACTGGATTATGTATGTGTCAATACTTGTTTTTTCTCTTTGTACAGTTTTTGTACAGATTATGTTGTATCTTCACATTTCTGTACAAATGTGCTAACATAGTTTCTGTACAGTTTTTGTACCATTCTAATAGTGAGGTATCTATTATGGGAGATGGAAAAAAATTAAAAGAAATACTTGATAGCAGGAATATGAGCGTAAGGGAATTGTCCAGGAAAACTGGAATTGGAAGAACCACTCTTTATTATATGATCCAAAACGATTCTCATATAAGATTTGACTTTGCCCTGCGTATAGCAAATGAACTTGAGATTGATGTAAAGGAAATATGTTCAAATGTACCCTTCTCAGGGGACATTTCAGAGGAAGAGATATATCCTACTCTTCCAAACGCCCTCGAAGGAAAACTGGATGCAAACAGAGTTAAGACTTATCTAAAGCATTCTATATTCCCACTTATGTTTATGTATGGAAAGAATTCTATGCCTGATGTTGATCACATTCTTACTAACTTCTACAGACTTGATGATAGTGCGAGAAAAGATGTCGTTAATATGATTGATGCACTACTGATCAACCATACGGATCCGGAACGAGACAAGGAAATAAAATCAATAAAGGGCTGGTAATTGAAGTTACGAATTGTGTCATAAATACCATCTATATCATCTATCATATCATCTAACTTTTAGAAAGTTAGGTGATATTTTAGTTTATTGTACAATTTTTGTACTGATTTGACCTGATAATTTTTGGACAGAACAAAGTAGAGTAAATCAGTACTTATATCCTTCAAAGCCTTTATTTTAGCGCATTACAACGAAAAAGAGTTGATTCAGATTTCTTCTAAATCAACTCTTCAAGTGCTGGGGTACTAGGATTCGAACCTAGAAATGACGGAGTCAGAGTCCGTTGCCTTACCATTTGGCGATACCCCAATGCTTTAGTTAAGCCGTGATCAATTCCTGCATCGAATGCATCCCTCTCACACAGCGCAAGATGTATTATATACGAACAGGTCATAAAATGCAAGAACTTTTTTTAGTTTTTTTAATTTTTATATTATGTTCCCATATATGTTTCTTCGAGATTATTCTCTATATGTTTTTTCGAGATTTCTTTTAATCAATCAGTGCACATTTTTCCTTGAAAATCACTACTAACTTTAGAATTTTCCAAATGCAATCACTGCCATCATTATCATATAACAGATAGTTTTCGGAATCATCAATATTCCTACTTTAGGTTTTTCTTTCCCAAATAAAGCTACCGGAAGATAAAATGCAAAGCTTAAAAATACTAATACAATTATTGTTATATAGAGAGAACCTGAATAATTAATTGCCCGCGCTAAAACATTAAAGAATCCTACGATCACTAGAATACCGATTAAAACAAATGGTACATTTCGGATGATTGCCCATCTTCTATTTGGTTCTTTGGAATACCATTTATTCTGCGGAAATAGAAGAAGTACTATTCGGATAAATGTTAATATCAGTACAGCCTGCTCGATCCAGTAATTATATTTAGCCGGGCTGAATTCCAGAGTATCGCCCCAAGCTATCAGAATATTGTAGAACAGCGTCATGGTTATGGAAGATATAAGATTCCCCGCTCCCAGGAAGATATTTTCCTTCCACATCTTTCCCTTTATATTAACTATAATTCTAGGAACAAGGTGAAAAGCATCTCCCCCTCCCAATAATGCAGCCATGAGAAAGCCGAAACTGTACCGATAATAATCCGGCCTTGCAATACTTTCAGTTGCAGGAACATTTTGACTGGCTTTACGCATCCATATGGCTATGAAAAAAATAAAGATAAGATAGACTATACAAAAACCAGCCTCCCCCAGTCTTGCTCCAAGAGGCTTTTCTTCTGTAATTATTGCAGCATCGATCTTATCTGAATTCAAATCATTCAACCTCGCGTTCATTGGGTGCCTGACCCCATTACGAAAGTGTTACATCCGTAACACTTTCGTAATGGGGTCAGGCACCATATTAATTCACTTCAACCTGGCACATTTGCATGGTTTTTAGCGCAGCTTCGTGACTCTCTGGAGTTACTCCTGCACAGCAGCTGCTATCAACGCTTACCTTGATTTCTGGAAAGAGCGCCTTGATGATCAGCGCATTAGATACAACGCAGATATCTGTGCATAGTCCTACAAGCTCAACTTCCTCAAAGTTATAATCCTTCCAGCCGGTGAATCCAAAGGATGGCTTATTGATAATCATGCAACCATCAGTTGGAAGTACATCTCTGATTTCCCACCCTGGAGTTCCTTCTATACAATGAACAACCGGAAGATGTTTTCCTTCATTTGTATCCATGTAATTATCATGATGAGTATCGCGAGTAAATATTACTTCGTCGCCATTCTTTTTATACTCTTCAATCTTAGCTTTTACATTTTCTACTATTGCTACCGCCTCTGCAGTACCAAGACTACCATCTATAAAGTCGTTCTGCATATCTATTACTATGAGTGTTTTCTTCATACTGTCTCCTTCTTCAAAGTACAATCTTCTATATCCCTCACTTACTTTAGAATGATAACCTACAAAAATTTATCATTCATAAATCACCAAAGGATTTCATAAGATTTCTAAATATATCTACTCAAACTTTTCTACTCAGTCTTTCTTATCGGAGTTTCAAACATTTTGCTATACTGCATCCACTTTCCAGAGCTCTGATCATCCTCAATAGCTTCCTTAAATGCCTCAAGCTTTGCATCAGTATCATCTGCATATGAAAGTGCTACCGCCTCAATAATCTTTGGTTTTTCTGGTGAACCATATTCAAGTTTACCATGATGCGAAAGGATACAGTGAACCAGATTTGTTATCATCTCCTGTGACATCCCATCAATCTTCGATGCTTTTTCCTTAATCATCATTGCCCCGATTACAATATGTCCTAACAGATTACCTTCATCTGTATAATCATTTTCAGGAAATGGTGATAACTCCGTTACCTTTCCAATATCGTGGCATATTGCCGCAGTTAGAAGCAAATCCCTATTAATTACAGGATATAGAGATGCAAGATTATCCGAAATCTTTGCAACTGATAATGTATGCTGAAGCAAACCACCCATAAATGCATGATGCATAGATTTCGCAGCGCTGCTCTTCTTAAACAGATTAATGAAGTTAGTATCATTTCTGAAAAACTCATCCAAGAGTGCCTTCAGATGCTTATCTTTTATAGTATCGATAATCCCCAGAAGATCCGCATACATATCATCTATTTTAAATGGAGAAACTGGCATATAATCAGCAATATCATATGTTCCCTCCTGTGCCCTTCTAACCTGGCGAATATTTAGCTGAAGCGAGTTGTTGAAGGAAACCACCTGACCACTTATTTTGATGAAATCCATTGCCTCAAAATGCTCTATGGCATTGGAAAGCTCCCAAATCTTTCCATCGATAATCCCCGTTCTATCCTGAAGTTTTAAACTATAGTAGGTCTTTCCATTTTTAGTCGATGTTGCCACTATCTTATCTTTGCAAAAAAATGTTTCTGTAACATTTTCCCCATCATAAAGTGTTTCAATATAATTCATTCTTGGTCCTCTTTCTTTTAGTCCTCTTTCTAATACCTTTTGCCACCATACAACATACGAATCGCTCTGTTTCTAAAGAAGCTACCGCAGTCCTTAAACATCTCCTGGAACGACATCAGCGCATCACTGAATTTAGGGTATCACTTATCCATGAATATATCAAGGAAAATGAGCCTTTTACCCACTTCTATAGACAACCATATCTTCCATCAAATACATACTTTTTTCCTTTTATTTTTCGCCTTTTTAAGTTATAGTAGAGAGAGGTATGTGCGAATAAAAAACTCATACGATAATTCAATATAAAAGTGACACACACAGGAATTTACATTATGAATAAACGATCAATACGAGTACTTGAATTTAATAAAATATTAGAGCAATTAGAAGAATACGCATTAACCGATGGAGCCAAGAAACGCATTCAGAGACTGAAGCCTCTTCGTGACAGAGCAGTAATAGAAGGTCTTCAGCAAAATACACGCGATGCTTTTCTCCGTCTTGAAAGACATGGACAGGTTTCATTTTCAGGTGTAACAAATGTTACCGAGAGCCTTAGACTTCTGGAAATCGACTCTGCCCTTTCTGCTGCTGAACTTTTGGAAATAGCAAGACTACTGGAAACTGCCGCAGAGGTTAAGAAATACGGAAATACTGCCGGTGACGAGGGCGAATACTTTGATTCACTGACTACTTACTTCGAAATGCTGGTTCCCCTGGAGGATATTTCCAGCGAGATTCGTAGATGCATCATCTCCTCTGATGAGATAGCTGACGATGCATCCGGTAACCTGAAGTCAATAAGAAGAAAGATTACCACTTCAGAAGCAAATCTTCATAACACATTACAGAAGATCATCAAGAGTTCTAGTAACCGGGATATGCTGATGGACGCTCTTGTTACAACAAGAAATGGCAGATACTGCATTCCAGTTAAAATCGAATATAAAAATGCATTTCCGGGAATGGTCCATGACAGATCATCTACCGGATCAACCATTTTCATTGAACCTATGGAAATTGTTGAGCTGAATAACACAATACAGGATCTGCATTCTGAAGAGCAGTTGGAGATAGAGAAGATTCTCTCCGACCTCAGCCAGATGACCGCTCCAGTTAGAGAAGATATTCAGGAGGATTATAAAACCCTTATCGATCTGGATTTCATATTTGCAAAGGCTAAGTATGCCAAGGCTACAAATGCCAGCGAACCAAGCTGGAATGATGACGGAATCATAGAACTAAAAAGTGCTATACATCCGCTGTTGGACCGAAAGACAGCTGTGCCTGTTGATATCACTCTTGGAAGAGATTACAGCCTGCTCATCATCACCGGTCCTAACACAGGTGGTAAAACTGTATCCCTGAAGACTCTCGGTCTTCTCACACTTATGGGACAGTCCGGACTTCATATACCTGCTATGCCAGGCAGCAGTCTATCTGTATTTGACGATGTATTTGCTGATATTGGTGATGAGCAAAGTATTGAGCTAAGCCTTTCCACCTTCTCATCCCACATGAGTAATATCATTTTCATTGTTAAACATGCAAATGATAAATCCCTGGTACTCTTCGATGAGCCAGGTGGTGGAACCGATCCTGCCGAAGGAGCTGCTCTTGCTATAGCAATACTTAACGACCTTAAGACAAAGGGTGCCAGAGTGATGGCCACAACCCATTACACTGAGCTAAAAACCTACGCATTAGGAACAGAGGGAGTAGAAAATGCTTCCTGCGAATTTGATGTTAAGACCCTGAAACCAACCTACAAGCTGATAATAGGAATACCAGGAGCTTCAAACGCATTTGCAATAGCCAAAAGACTTGGAATGCCGGACGAGATAACTGATGCCGCCAGAGATGGAATGGATGAGAGTCAGCTGAACATGGAAAGAATCATTTCCGAGCTGGAGGCAGAACGAAAGGAAATGTCATCTCTCCGTGAAGAGTTGGAAATTCAGCTTAATGACGAGAAGATTCTAACCCGTCGACTGACAGATAAGGAAAAGAATCTGGATAAGAAGAAAAATGATATTCTTGAGCAGGCCAAGGTGGAAGCAAGAGAAATCATTGATGACGCAAAGAATACCGCTGACAGTGCAATCAGAGATTATAATAAATGGCTTAAGAATCCTCATAGCGCCAGCGCAAAAGCCATGGAGGAAACTCGTTCTAAACTTAGGAAGAAGAAGGAATCCTACCATGTTGAGGAAGAAGGAATCCCTGCAGAACGCTCTACCCACGATCCTTCAGATTTTAAGGTAGGTGATAGAGTCAAGGTTCTCAGCATGGATTCAGAAGGAGTCATCAACCGTGAAGCAAATGCAAAAAATCTGCTGGAAGTAATGGTTGGAAACTTTAAATCCATGGTTGCTGCTGATGATCTGGTACTCCTAAAGGACAAAAAGGAACCAGAGACACAAAAATATAAGAAGCTGGCTTCAACCTTTAGAAATAGCGGGCTGGCCTATACCTTTAAGCCGGAAATCAATCTGTTGGGTAAAACTGTTGATGATGCCACCGCCCTGCTTGATAAGTTCCTGGACGATGCACTGATGATGAATGCAGAACAAGTCACTATCATTCATGGTAAAGGTACCGGAGCCTTAAAACGAGGAATCCTCGAATATCTAAAACGCAAAAGCTTCGTGAAAGAATTCCGTAGCGGAGAATTTGGCGAAGGCGATTCTGGAGTTACCATCGTGAAGCTGTAACATGAATTAAAACCAATAGATTACTAATAAATCACTAATAGATTACTAACATATTCTAATATATTACTAATAAATTAGAAATAATATGCTTATCTGATAGTTTTACTGATTACAATATTGGAGTTATATGAAATAGAAACGAGATTTAAAATACACACTATGATTAAGGAGAACAATTATGCTTAAACAAAAGATCTTGATTGTTGACGACGATGAGAACATCGCAGAGCTCATTTCCCTTTATCTGGAAAAGGAGCAATATGATACAGAAACAGCTCATGACGGTGAAGAAGCTCTTAGAATTGTGGAAGTATATAACCCAGATCTTATCCTTCTAGATCTGATGCTTCCAGGAATTGATGGCTACGAGGTATGTCAGCAGGTTCGTAAGACCAGAGACATTCCTATCATCATGCTGTCTGCAAAGGGCGAAGTATTTGACAAGGTACTGGGTCTTAAAATGGGAGCTGACGATTACATGGTTAAGCCATTTGACGCAAATGAGCTTATTGCCAGAGTCAGTGCCGTACTGAGAAGATCTGGAACCTCAAAGTCCGAGGAACCAAACCAGAATAATAATGACTTTAAACATACTGGTGACTTCATCGAATACGATAATCTGATCGTTAACATTTCCAACTACACAGTTACCTTCGAGGGACGCAATATAGAAATGCCTCCTAAGGAATTGGAGCTTCTCTACTACATTGCTTCACATCCAAATCAGGTTTTCACCAGAGATCAGCTACTTAACCAGCTCTGGGGTTATGACTTCGTAGGTGATACTCGTACAGTTGATGTTCATATCAAGCGACTCCGCGAGAAACTCACTGGAAATTATAACTGGTCAATTCAGACAGTTTATCGTATCGGTTATAAATTTGAGGTGAAGTAATATGCAACATTCCGTTCTTGATAGAATATATCTGGCATTCCTGCTGATACTTATAGTATCATTTGGATTCCTTATATTCTTCATTTCATTCTTTACGAGAAGATCTCTTATAGATGAAAAGCAGATAACTCTTTCAAATGAAGCAACGCTCATAGCATCTCAGGCCATACCTTCATATTTGTACAACGAAAACACTTCAGCTGATCTCGCTTCTCTATTTAATTATTATGCCAGAACACTGAAAGCTGATATTTGGTATGTAAATGAAAATGGTACGATCATTGCTACATCTGGATATTTCCAGGAAGAAACTACCAGTTCTGGTGACGCTACTAAAACCTCAGCAGATAAACCAAATGTTGCTATCATGAAAGAGCTTCCACAATCGATCTACTCATTAAATAAGAATTATAAAATACATGAAAAAGCTTATAAGGTCTCAAACTTTTATGGAACATATAGTGATAATGTGATTTCGGTAAATACTCCTGTTATCCTAACTCGTTACAACAGCGAGACAGGTGAAACTCAGAATGTTGAGTGTGGTGCTTTGATAATCCATTCAACAACTGAAGATATCAACAGCATGATGAAGAACATTTACAGCATCACCTTCATCCCATGTCTGGTTATCATCGTTATATCCTTTGCTCTCCTTCAGATCATTTCTCATAAGGTCATCAGACCTATCAAGAAACTGGCTGAAGTTGCACAGGATTATTCCAAGGGTGACTTTGATTCCGAAACTGGTATCACATCAAAGGATGAGATTGGTCAGCTGGCAGAATCCATGGAGTATATGGCTTCCGAGCTTTCAAAGCTGGAGCAGTATAGACATGATTTCATTTCCAACATTTCCCACGACTTTAGAAGTCCGCTGACTTCTATTAGAGGTTATGTTTCAGCTATCCTGGACGGAACCATTCCACCAGAGAAACAGGACAGATATCTGGGAATCGTGTTGGATGAAACCAACCGTCTAACGAAACTTACTCAGGGACTGCTGGATCTTAACCGACTGGAGATATATGGAACATATCTGAACCTGACGGAGTTTGACTTTATTGATATCATCAAAACCACGCTGAATACATTTGAGATTAAATGTATCGACAAAAATGTCGCAATCTATCTCAACAACCATGCGGAAGTTACAAATGTTACCGCTGACAAGACCAAGATTCAGCAGGTTGTTTATAACCTTATTGATAACGCTCTGAAGTTCACTCCTTCAGGAAAGAATATTTACATCAATATTTCTGAAAAAGCTGAAAAGCTTGTGGTATCCATTAAGGACGAAGGTATCGGAATGAGCGAAGATACTCAGAAGAAAATCTGGACAAGATTCTACAAGGATGATACCAGCCGTGGAAAAGACAAGGGGGGAACCGGTCTTGGACTTGCTATCACTAAGCAGATTATCAAGTCACACAACGAATCAATTGATGTTATAAGTAAGGAAGGTGAAGGTTCTGAATTCATCTTCACTCTTACAAAGGCAAATACAGATGCTACCCATTCAGGCGAGACTGAGATTCTCGTAAACGGAAGCAACATGAATTAACTAATTTATCGAGGTACATACCATGAGAAAAGAAATCTTACAATTACTTGAAAAGGACAGCCGACTTACACCAGCTGAAATCGCAGTAATGATCGGCTCTGATGAAGAGACCGTGGCAAATGAGATTAAGGCCATGGAAAATGAAAATATAATCTGCGGATATCACGCACTTGTTGACTGGGACAAGGTGGAAAATGAAAGAGTTACAGCTCTTATCGGACTTAAGGTTTCTCCTGTTCGTGGTGAGGGATTTGACAGACTATCCACAAGAATCAGCAAATTTGAGGAAGTTAAGTCAGTATTCCTTATGTCTGGTGCATCCAACGACTTGATTCTTACAATCGAGGGAGATTCTCTAAAGGATATATCTCATTTCGTTTATGAGAAGATTGCTCCAATGGATACAGTTGTTTCAACAGCATCATTTTTCGTTCTCAAGAAATATAAGGATCATTACATCGACCTGACAGAAGGTCATGGAGAAGATCACAGAATCCAGATTATGCCATAGTAGCAGTGCTATGGTAATAATGGCTATATTAGTCTTTATTTTTGGGGCGTATAAACTAGGCCACTTAATAAACTAAAACACTTTACAAAATAAGAAAAAAGGTAAATTGGGTACAATGAAATCAGTCAGTAACATAGCAGAAAATATAAAACCATCAGGAATAAGAAAATTCTTCGACATCGTTAGCGAAATGCCCGATGCCATCTCCCTTGGAGTGGGTGAGCCGGACTTTGATACACCATGGCATGTGGTGGACGAAGGAATCTACTCACTAGAAAGAGGAAGGACTTACTACACCTCAAACTCCGGACTTATGGAGCTTAGGGAAGAAATCTGTAAATGGTATAACAGAAAATACTCTGTGGAATATAATGCATCAAACGAATGTATTATTACAGTTGGTGGTTCTGAAGGTATTGACCTGGCACTTCGTGCTCTTCTAAATCCTGGCGATGAAGTAATCATCCCTGAACCAAGCTATGTTTCTTATGTCCCATGTGTAAGCCTTGCAGGTGGAACCCCAGTAACTATCGATCTAAAGAACGAAAACCAGTTCAAACTTACTGAGGCTGAACTGGCTGAAAAAATCACTGATAAATCTAAGGTTCTAATACTCTCCTTCCCTAACAATCCTACGGGAGCAATCATGTCTAAGGAAGATCTGAAACCTATTGCTAAACTTGCCATAGAGAACGACCTCTATGTCATTTCCGATGAAATCTATTCCGAGCTCACATATACAGAAACACCTCACTGTTCCATCGCCTCACTTCCTGGAATGAGCGAAAGAACAATTGTTATAAATGGTTTTTCAAAAGCTTATGCCATGACCGGATGGAGACTAGGTTATGCCCTTGCCCCTCAAAAAATAGCTAAGCTTATGACAAAGATACATCAGTTTTGTATTATGTGTGCTCCGACAACAAGCCAGTACGCTGCCATCGAAGCACTTAAAAATGGGGACAAGGATATCGCTAATATGAGAAAATCCTATGACGAACGAAGAAGATATCTGGTCGCCAGATTAAATGATATGGGAATGCCTGCTTTCGAGCCATTAGGCGCATTTTATATCTTCCCAAGCATCCAGAAATATGGAATGACTTCCGATGAATATGCAACCAACCTTCTTAAATCTCAAAAGCTTGCTGTTGTACCTGGTACAGCATTTGGCGACTGTGGCGAAGGCTTTATTCGTATTTCCTATGCTTATTCTATTGACCAGCTTAGAGAAGCGCTGGATAGAATTGAAAGATTTAATGCTTCTCTCTAGAATTTATATCTAAAGACTCTTTAAAGTTTCTCTTTAAAATTTATTTTTAGAATTTATTTCTAGAGTTTATTTCTAAAGACTCTTTCTTGTGGCTTTATTAGACGCGGACAACCTCGCCCCATGACATATCTACTTGATTATTGTTAATTACCCACAGAACCGGAATGCCCATAGCCATTTCCTCATTTGGCTCAGAAGCATATCCATCTGTTAGGATTACAATAGCCTTTGGTGGATTCTGCATCATGTTGTCTTTTAAATACTGAAAGATTATATCAAAGCTTGTCCCTCCACCACCTGTTGGCTCTACGCTTTCAAATTCTTGTTTACTCCTAAATGGAACAGGCTCAGTCACTTGGGTATCAAAAAACGAAATCAACTTAACTCCGCCAGGACATTCCTCGATAACATTTCGCACTTCAATATACAGCTCTGTAAGCTCCTTTGGGGAGATTGAGCCAGATGTATCCACACAAAACCATATCATATCAAGAGACAGATCATCTTCTATCTCATTTTCGGCAGGAAGAAAATAATCCCCCTCCGAAAACCTTCTATCAGGCGGTGCAAATGTATAATCAACATAAGAAACATATGAAGTTATAAAGTCTTTAAGCACTTCTTTCCACTTCAGTTTTCCCTTATAATCATAGTCTTGAATAATTTCCAGAATAGCATGTGGACATCCACTTAAACTACATCCTTTTTCTTTTGAAACCCGAATTACATTTTCATTCCAGCTCCCCTCAAGAGAGCCATCCTCATCTTCCACGCAGGTCCATATATCGTGATTATCGTAGGTCGGAAACATTTTATTATGCTTTTTATTTTCTTGCGAATTCTTGTTAGAGTTTTCTTTTGAGTTTCTTTCTGTGTTTTTTTCTGAGTTTCTTTTTGGGTTTCTTTCTGGATTTCTTTTTGAGTTTCTTTCTGAACTTCTTTCTAAGCTTCTTTTTGAATTTCTTTCTGAGTTTCTTTCTGAGCTTCTTTTTGATTCCCCTGGTATTTTTTGCTCTGTAAATAGCGAATCACCATCAAGGTCTGGCATCCCTTGCCCAAAGTCATATATTCCCTGGGACATAAGTTCATAGTACACATCATCCGCAGTTTTTAACCGTCCTTCCACTCCGGATGGAGTAAGATGCATCATATTTTCTCCTGCAACCTGAAATTCTTTCACGCCCATTGACTCCAGAATATTTGAATTAACTACTATATCGCAGGCAATATTATAAATATACTGTATCTTACCTTTACCCCTTATACAGTGTTTAAGCACACAATGAAGTATCTCATGCATCATAACAGCCATTACTTCTTCATCGCTCAATTCATCCAAAAATTCAGGATCAAAGATAAGATTCTCCATATCTGTAGCTGCCGTTCCGCAATTTGCAATCACCAAGCGTAGATTCATAGCCAGCTTTCCATAGAATGGATACTTATTCAGAAGTTTTGCCCTTATATGGATAAGCCTTCCCATTAAGGCTCTATTTATCTTTATATTATCTTCATACATCGTGTATTCCCCTCTATTATTCCTTCTATTATTCCTTCTTTTTCCCCTCTAGTATTCCCCTCTAGTATTCCCCTCTAGTATTTCTCACAACAATTTACTTCTACTTAAGTGTTAAAATTTAAATGTTAAAATCTAAATGTATAAATTTAAATGTTATAAATATTCACTCAAGTATACCAGGGTGCTTTTTATACCATTCCTTAAATTCAGTCACTTTCATAGCTTTTGATATCATTCCTTCAATACCCTTAATCCCCACAAAGAACATGGCAATATAATCCTCAGGAAATCTGCTGAGGTATCTATACGCATTTTTTATTTCCGTACCATAGATCAGGTCACTATTCCCCTTTACATATTCAATCATGGCTGTAATAAGCGCATACATGGCATCTGGAGAGTCTGGCTTCTTTGTCGTAACGCCCTCAAATATGTCCTCTGCAAGAGGAAGATCCTTATATTTATCGCACCAACCCTCAAATTCAAATGCTTCACCAACCCCAATATCACTACATATTTCGTAGTGAAGATCTGAGACCTTGTCGAACTCACCATCATAAGCCTTAAGAAGGTCACTCACGCTCTTCCAACTTCGAGGAGTTGGAAATGCGGTATCATCCTGCTCATTTCTTGCATAGAGTTTGCTATGATCAAAGGCCAGATATCCCATAACATATTCATGCAGATTGTTTTCCGCTCCCCACTCCCTGAAACTGTCATAATCCGGCTGAACATTATATTGTCTAAACCTGTTAAGAAGTTCTGGGGTCATTCGCGTCTCATAATTTCTTGTACCTCTAGCGGGATTAGCTGCAGCTATGATCAATGTATTCTTAGGAAATTTATGAACCCACGCTTTTCTGTCTAGAATCAGCTGCAGCGCTGCAGCCTGAACTGCAGGAGAAGCCTTATCTAGCTCGTCAAAGAAATAGATATAATAAGTCTCGTCTTCCGTATCCTTATCATAGGAATAAATCTCCGGCCTAAGCCATATGGTCTCTGTTTTATCAATATTTGGAGTCGGAATACCAATCAGATCTGTGATTGTACAACTTGTCAAACGAATATCAACTACATTTACCTTTTTCTCCAGCTCCCTCTCAAGTTGTTCCTTAATCTGCATAACTGCAGTGGATTTACCTACACCAGTAGGTCCAAACATGATAACAGGGCGGATATCCCAGCATGGAACACCCTTTCCAATCATACGCGCAAAATAGTCTGAATTAACTCTTACAACCTCTCCTGTTGATATCCCAGGTAAATTAATAATAGCCATATCTCATTCTCCTATCTCATAAAACTCTCTTTCAGTTTTTCTGTAAGCCCTCTTTCAGTTCCCCTAATCGCTCTTAACATTTCTCTTAACATTTCTCTTAAAATTTCCTAAGAGCTCTCTTTCAGCTCACTCATATCATGTTCTAAACGGCCTTTTCCTCAGGAGGATTAAGTTCTGTATCTATCTCCTCAAGGCGAAGTTCCAGTGCCTCAACCTCTTTCTCGTAAGGATTCCCCTCCTTCAGCATAGCCTTTGATTCTTCTACCTGCTGATTAAGAAGAAGCAACTTTCTCTGCATAGCGTCTCTTCTCTTTGAAAGACCATTTAGTGTTCCATCAATGGCACGAGACATATTTACACTATCCTTATCTGCCATATCAACCTTGTAAGTTCCACCGCCTGGCCTAGTCACTAGGACATACCTCTCGTCCTTATTCATATTTTTAGGAAGCATAACATTGAAACCCATGTACTTAAAGAACAATCTTTCATAGCTCACATTCACATTTTCACTAAGTGCATATGACAGCTCTTCACCAAACTCTTTCCTGGACGCATTATCCATGCTCTCTTTATTATCACGGAAGTATTCCATATCCTTCCCCACAACATATATGGTATACTTACAATCCCTGATAGCACTATCCAGTTGAGGAAGGAGCTGCTGCATCTCAACCAGCTGCTTATGCCTCTGTCTGTTAGAAAGCTTAGCCCTTTCCAATTTGTTATAGGTCTCGATTCTCTCCCTGATGATAGGATTACCAATAGCAAGAGCCTTAACCTCTGAATAATCCAACATTACAGCATCTATCTCTGACTCATCTCTATGAAAATCGTGCATAGTTCCAGCGAGAAATGAACCAATAAAATGTCTCTTATTCTGAAGTATCTGCCAAACATATGAATCAAAGCTTCCACTAGTCATATATCTATAAATAAATACCTGCTCATTCATATTTCCCTGTCTGATAAGTCGACCTTCTCTTTGAGAAAGATCAGATGGTCTCCAAGGCGCATCAAGATGGTGAACTGCAATCAATCTACTCTGAACATTTACACCAACCCCTAGTTTCTGAGTTGATCCCAGCATAACCCTGATCTTACCCTGATCCAGAGCCTTGAGAAGCTTATTCTTCTTAAATTCTGTTGTACCGTCCTGGATAAATGCAATCTCTTCGGAAGAAATTCCACCCTTTAGAAGAAGACACCTCAGAGCGCCATATACATTAAATTCATTCT
>CAMNGU010000056.1 GCA_946538525.1 uncultured Lachnospiraceae bacterium | reverse complement strand
GCTTTTCCTGCAAGCAGGAACGCATTTTGACTTTTGACACTTATGTCATAATATTTTTACAGAATAAAAATTATGTCACATGTAAAAATTTACGCACGCTTTATATCCCTCTGTTCTACAGTCGCCTATAGGTTTTAAAGATATAAATCACGAATGTGCCATCCGAAAGAGCATCCGCCGAATCTTTTCGATCAGACTTTACACCTGTCGTTTCGATAACTCTTTACCTCGTCGAGTGCCTAAGCATATGATCAAGCACAGTGTACGCCACCTGCCCGTCAAGGCATCAAGTGCCTTAACGGCACCGTGGCTTACTACGGAAAATACTTCGTATTTTCCTACTGTGCTCGATAACTGCGTTATCAAGCACTATGGCGCTAAGCTTTCTAAAACTTTCCAAAGTCGTCTTCTCCTTACAAAACGACCGCCCCCATTATACCATATTGGATGCATCAATATCAAATCATATGCTTAACACTCTTTTTCTGTTCATTTTTATCCCACTTTTTAAATTTTTGATAAGTTTTTGGATAAGATTCTTGATAGATTTTTAATAAAAAAATCCTCTATCTAAAATCGCTAGTCTTCTAGTAGTCTTCTAGATAGAGGAAATTTGTTTTAAATTATTAAATTTTTGAATTTTTTTGAATTTTATTTTTTCGTCTTACTTCTTGTCCTCAGCATCCGCAGGAGTTGCAATCGGCATTTCAGTCATTGGATCAGGTATATCATCTGATGAAGCATCTGTAGGAGAAGCTCCTCCTGAACCCTCATCTATATCCATAAGGATTATCTTTCTATCAATATTCCTGAAATCCTCATTTCCGATATAGTAAGTATCCTCTGTTGTAATGATTCTCACCTTAACTTTTTCAGCTGGAGCATAATCTATATCCTCAACTGCTCCTGCAAGAATTCCTATAAGACCACTGGCAAATTCATACTCATACTCTTCTTTTGTGTAATCATAATAATCACCATTTTCTACGGCTTTATTGAAAGTCTCAACATATTCAACAATTTCAGGATGAGTCTGATTGATAATATCTATCGGATAGATTGTAACATCAACATAATAAATATTATTATCCTTATAGGCTTTTCCCACATCAAACTTAGCCTTACTATAAATCTGCTTCGCAAGATTTACCATAGCTGGAGCCAGCTCCGGATCCGCTGAAACATTCAGTCCGTAGAAAGCTGAAAGGTTATCAGCAAGCCTTGTTACATTTTGAAGATATAGAGCTTCCGCATCCTCTTCATTGGCACCAGTAAGTCTGACATATTCATTACTCACTCCAAGATAATTTGAAGTTATAAGACTTTTTACATACGCCTGATAATTTGATGCATTAACACCACACCCAACCAAACAGAGCATTAACCCCAGGCAGAGCACCAAACATATGCACTTCTTAATACTACTCAATTTTTTCACCTTTTTGATTTTGTTAGTTTTTTTAGATTTTGTCATGTTTCGTTAAACAATATTTTATAGATTTCATTTATTATTGTTTTTCGAAAATGTTTTTAATAGTTTTGCGACTATTTAGCTGATCATTGAGCCTGCTGGTACATCCTTATCAGCTGTAAGAAGCGCAAGTCTTCCTTCATCATCCTCTGCACAGAGGAGCATTCCCTCTGAAAGAGTTCCTGCAAGCTTAGCTGGTGCAAGGTTAGTAATAACAACAACCTTCTTACCAACCATATCTTCAGGACTATAGTAATTCTTGATTCCAGATACTATCTGAAGAACTCTTCCTGCAACCTGAACCTGTGAACAGAGTAGCTTCTTAGACTTAGGAACTTCCTCGCATGAAAGTACTTCACCTATCTGAAGCTGCATCTTATCAAACTCTTCGATTGTAAGAATTTTCTTCTGAATAGCCTCAACCTTTGTAGGCTCTGTCTTTGCTTCTTTTGCAGCCTTTTCAGCTTTTTCTGCAGCCTTCTTAGCCTTCTCCTCTTCCTCAGCAGGATCTTCTACTTTTGAAGGGAATCTCTTCTCAATCTCTTCAAGCATTGCATTTGTATCAATTCTTGCAAAGAGAATCTCTGGAGCATCTGTAACCTTATTTCCTAATGGATAAAGACCAAACTGGCTCATCTCAGTAACACTTCTTCTTTCTGTATTCAGCTGTTTCAGAATACTCTCAGATGTCTGAGGCATAAATGGTTCAAGGAGAGATGCACCGATTGTTATACTTTCAATCAGGTTGTACAGAACTGTATTAAGTCTGTCTCTCTTGCCCTCTTCCTTAGCCAGTGCCCAAGGCATAGTCTCATCAATATATTTATTGCATCTCTTGAAGAGAGTCCAGATTTCTGTTATCGCATCAGATACACGGAGTTTATCCATGCAAATGTTTACTCTGAGGCGAGTATCCAGTGCTACTCTCTTAAGATCATCATCTACTTCCTCATTTACCCCTGGATTAGTTACAATACCATCGAAGTACTTGTTGGACATAGAAATTGTTCTATTTACAAGATTACCAAGTACATTGGCAAGATCTGAATTAACTCTCTCTATGAGAAGCTCCCAAGATACAACACCATCATTTTCAAATGGCATCTCATGAAGCAGGAAATATCTCACTGCATCTACACCGAAAAGATCTACCATATCATCAGCATAGAGTACATTACCACGAGATTTACTCATTTTGCCATCAGCCTGCAGAAGCCATGGATGACCAAAGATCTGCTTTGGAAGTGGCTGGCCTAAAGCCATAAGCATGATTGGCCAATAAATGGTATGGAATCTAAGAATATCCTTACCGATCAAATGAAGATCTGCTGGCCAATATTTCTTATAAAGCTCGTCGTTATTTCCATCTGCATCATATCCAAGACCTGTAATATAGTTTGAAAGAGCATCTATCCAAACATATACAACATGCTTCTTATCAAAATCTACTGGAATACCCCACTTAAATGAGGTTCTGGAAACGCAGAGATCCTGAAGTCCCGGTTTCAGGAATGTGTTGACCATCTCATTCTTACGAGCCTCTGGCTGAATGAATTCAGGATGATCCTCAATATATTTAATAAGCTTTGGAGCATATTTGCTCATTTTGAAAAAGTACGCTTCTTCTGAAGCTTCTTTAACAGGTCGACCACAGTCAGGGCAGCAGCCATCAACAAGCTGTGACTTTGTCCAGAAAGACTCACAAGGTGTACAATACATTCCATCATAGGAACCCTTGTAGATGTCGCCCTGTTCATACAGCTTTCTAAAGATCTTCTGAACCTGCTTCTCATGGTCTTCATCTGTTGTTCTGATAAACTTGTCATAGGAAGTATTCATCAAATCCCAGATTCTCTTAATCTCCTTAGCTGTCTCATCAACAAATTCTTTTGGAGTATTAAGACTCTCAAATGCTTTAGTCTCGATTTTCTGTCCATGTTCATCGGTTCCTGTCTGGAATCTAACATCATATCCGATGAATCTCTTGTATCTTGCGATACTGTCTGCAAGCACGATTTCATAGGTATTACCGATATGAGGCTTACCTGATGCATATGCTATTGCAGTTGTAATGTAATAAGGTTTTTTTGACATTTTTTTACTTCTCCTTCGTTCTCTTCTTCACACTATGTCTCTTAAGCGAATGAAACTTATCGTTACAAATGCTAAGTTTGAGTAACAAAGCGCTATCAAGCATTGTACCATATTATCCAAAAATATAAAATATAAAAATCGGGCATATGCCCGATTTTATAATACGAAAAAATTTAGTTATTATTTCCAAAACTATTTTGTGGAAATATCATCATCATCGATCTTCTTACTTGCCAGTTCAAACTTGGCTTTCATAACAGATCTTTCATCTTCAGCGTGAAGCATCAAGCCACCCAGACTGGATACCTTCTTATCAAACTCCTCATATCCACGCTTGATGTACTTAATACTATCAATAGTACTGATTCCATCTGCCGCAAGAGCTGCTATAACCAGCGCAGCACCAGCTCTAAGATCGGAAGCAGTCATATTTGCTCCAGTATATTTATCAACACCAGTGATAATAGCAGAGTTACCTTCTACTCTTATCTTTGCGCCCATACGAGCAAGTTCTGAAACATATCTAAATCTGTTTTCGAAAATGCTTTCTGTAACAACACTTGTTCCGTCAGCAATTCCCAGAATCGCAGCAATCTGAGCCTGCATATCTGTTGGGAATCCAGGATACGGAAGGGTTTTAAGCTGTGTTGGTTTAAGCTTTCCATCAGCCATAACTCTTACAGAATCATCATACTCTATAACATGAGCACCCATTTCTGAAAGCTTTGAAGAAATAGCCTCAAGGTGCTTAGGAATTACATTTCTAACAAGTACATTTCCACCTGTAGCAACAGTCATCGCCATAAATGTACCAGCTTCAATCTGATCTGGAATGATTGAATACTCAGCTCCATGAAGCTTTTCAACACCACGAACACGGATAACATCAGTACCTGCACCTCTAATGCTGGCACCCATTGTATTAAGGAAGTTGGCAACATCAACTATATGTGGCTCTTTAGCTGCATTTTCAATAGTAGTCTTACCTGGAGTAAGTGAAGCCGCCAACATGATATTGATTGTTGCTCCTACAGATACAGTATCAAGATAGATATGTGCACCCTTAAGCTCCTTTGCCTGAGCTATAATGCTACCACCAGATACAATCTGTGTTGTTGCTCCTAACTTTTCAAAGCCCTTGATATGAAGATCGATAGGTCTAGCACCGATATCACATCCTCCAGGAAGAGCAACATTTGCATATTTATGCTTTCCAAGAAGAGCACCAATCAGATAGTATGAAGCTCTTATCTTACGGATATACTCATCATCAACCGGCTGTCCCTCTCTGACACCCTTTCCACAGATTACAACAGTATGTTCATCTTTGAATTCAACACTTGCACCAATATTCTCTATTGCCTTAAGAAGTGTTCTAGTATCAGAAACATTTGGAACATTTTCAATTGTTACCTTATCATCAGTCATTACGGCAGCGGCCAGAATACCCAGTGCTGCATTCTTAGCACCAGCTATTACCACTTCACCTTCAAGGCGTTTACCGCCTCTAATGACATATTTTTCAGTTTCCTGTCCCATGACTTACATCATTCCTTCATCAATTTTTCGTCTTTATATCTAGCCTAATATATCCAGTCTTTTATATATCAAATATAGTAATAATATTCTAATTAATATCAGTAAATGCCATGCATGAATAATTTGGTTCACATAACATGACGCACTTATGACTAAAACATTATATCATAAAAAAATACTTTGTAAATACTAAATCTTACAAAATTGTTACAAAACGATTAAATTTTTATATATTTTATGGACTTTAATCTTATGCTTCGCAGTCTCCGATAAAAAACACTAACTCATATTACCCATATTCTCAATAATCTTCTTCTTTCCCACAATTACCATTCTGACCATCACAACCGCCAGAATAACCAGCATCACAACGTAGTAAACCGTAAGCGGGAGCTTTAGAAGTTCGTAAATGAGCAGCCCAAGACCTACAACCACCAGGCAGAGAACCATCATGATCGCCATGTTGAAGAAGGTATTCAGATTACCTCTAAGGGCACTATATTCATCATCCCATTCCACATATGGAGCTGAACTGTCCATTAGCATTCCAATAACCAGAGAAATAATATGAGCAAGCGCCATAACGATCATATAGAATACACCTATATAAAATGGTGCATGAAGATAAGCACAGATAACTATATCTGTGAGCATAAGCATTGGAAGCGTAAACATTACACTGACTGCAGCCTTTGCATACATCTGAGTTTCATACGGAACCGGAATGAACTTGATGAGACTGAGATGCTGTCCTTCTCTGGTGAAGGCCGTGGAAGCCAGCGAATTTAAAGCAGTAGCAATAAAAGCTATAGAGATAACTACCATGAGCATGATCATCCCTGCTCTCTCCTTGCCCATCTGGTACATTTCTATAAAGGACGCCATTCCGCCTTTATCCCTGGTAAAATGAAATAACATAAATGCACCAACCGGCCAAAGGATATTTATATATGCGCAGTTTCCAGAAAAAGCCTTGGTACGAAGTATCACATGAAGCTCTTTCATAAGACTGGCCTTAAACTGTGAACTGTCTGATATATCATTTGCCTTAATAGAAGCCTTCTTGGAAGAACCAAGAGAAGCTGCTGTATATAGTCCTCTCTGGTATAGAGCTTTACCCAGGAAGAAGAATATAACAAGTATAAGAGCATTTCCAAGAACACTTAGGAGAAGCCAGAGAATACTTCCCTCACTTATCGCCTTTGAAAGCCAAGGTACTGGGAAGAACACTATATTAAGAGTTCTAAGAAGAATATTACTTCCACTTCCAAGGGACTCCACATAGTTCTCCATATTGATATCGCCGATGCCCTTGAGAGAAAGCAGGAACAGACCTGCAAATAACATCATGAATATAGTAGAAATCCGGTAAAATGTTTTTGTATTCTTAACCTTACTGAGAGATGCCATAAGAACTAAACTGAATATTGCACAGTAAAGCATTGGCACCAATGGAATTAGAAATATTCCTAAAACCGCTCCCAGAATCGATACCGGATGAATAGCAGCAGAAAGTCCCACATTTCGTCCTATTGCAATAAAATAGCCAATAAATACAGCTATAAGCACCAGAAATTCCATAACACTCTCTGCGAAATAAGCATAGAGAAACTTAGCCATCATAAGGTGATGTGATGGAATTGGAAGCGTTACAAAATGTTCTCTGTCAGAAGAGAAGAACATTACACTGAATATAATAAGAATTCCAAATATCATAGAAAATGCTGACAGAATCTGCATCTCAAATAGCATTCCACCTCCCGGGCTTCCAGCCTCCAGGAGTGCTTCTGTCATTACATAACTGATAAATCCTACTATAAGTGTACAAGGAATCATGATCCCTAGTCCCGCAATAAGCGCCAGAACCTTGTAGCCGGTCTTCTCTGGCATCTGCATTTCTGAATTCTTGCTGAGAATCTTGGTCAGAGACCTTATTCCTACTGTGTTGATTTTTGTATCCATATAAAACTCCTCAGCCCACCGGAGAACCCTCGGGCTATTCGCTGATACCACCGATCATCTTGATAAAGATAGCTTCCAGATCTTCGCCAGGATGCTGAGCCTTTAAGTCATCTACAGTTCCCTGATAAAGATTCTGTCCATGATTGATTATCATGATTCTGTCGCAGAGTTTCTCCGCCACTTCAAGAACATGTGTAGAGAATAGAACCGCATTCCCCTTCTCTGCATGTTCTTTCATCATCTGCTTTAATTCGAATGCAGCAGTTGGATCAAGACCGGTCATAGGTTCGTCCAGAATCCACGCAGGCGGATTATGAATAAGTGCAGCAATGACCATGGTTTTCTGACGCATTCCGTGGGAATATTCCTTCATAGGACGGCCAAGACTATCCTTGATACCAAAACGGTCTGCAAGTTCATTTATCCTGTCCTCGCGAGTTTCCATAGGAACACGGTATAGATTTGCTATATAATTGATATACTCAATACCAGTAAGCTGAAGCAGGATATCAGGATTATCCGCAACATAGGCAAAACTTTCCTTTGCCTTGATTGGTTCCTTCACGATATCGAAACCATTTATCACAGCACTCCCCTCAGTCGGTCTGAGTATTCCTGTAAGCATTTTAATAGCAGTGGTCTTACCTGCTCCGTTCGGTCCGGCAAATCCTACTATCTCACCGGGCTTTATTTCAAAAGACAGGTTATCCACTGCCTTGAAATCTTTCCCATACACCATCGAAAGATTATTTGCTTTAATCATATTAACTCCCTAACTTATAAATCCCTCGCTTATGCTAAGGATAACGCTAAACTCCATAGATTTATTTTAATATCCCATAAAATTTATTACAACTATAAAACTGTCTTTTATAACAAAAGACCGCAGAGGATAGTCCTCCACGGTCTCGTGGTTTTTATTCTCCAAATACCAGCAGTGCATTATTCAGCTTCTCGCCTTCATTGTCCAGGTCTCTATATACATAAAGCACTGTCCAGTACGAAACATTGGAAGCATCTGCTGTATTCTTACAAAGCACTGCATAATTAGTACCGGCAACAACCTGTGTATTCAGTACCATAACTGGTTCAAATGATACTCCATCCTCTCCTTCGACGGCCATATTGATAACCTTTTCCAGATCACCGTCTATATCATTTGTCTCCGCCATGCTCCAGCCACCCATTAGGCCACTGCTGGCAGAAGAACCAATCTTCACTTGGTTTGAATCAGATGAAGCTGCTATATCCAAAGCATCAACCTTGGTAAGCTCTGTGTTTCCATCCAAATCCTCATATATATATGCAAGGGTCCAGTAAGCATCCGCATCCTCTCCAGTCTTGCAAAGGAATACATGGTTCACACCTGAAACCATCTGGGAGCCAAGATATGCAACAGGAGTAAGATCTGCCTGCTCTCCGGCCGCACTTTCAAATACTGTCTTAAGCTCAGAAGTTACATTTATACTATCTGCAGTTCTCCAACCGCCAATTAATGAAATATCCATATTATTCTTCTTTTCCCTGTCTGCCGCATAGGTATTCGTACCTTCACTCTCTTCAGCATCCTCATATGAATCACTCGCTGCACTTTCTGCCGCCATATCACTGTCATCTGCTTCAGCAGTTTCTTCCGCCGCACTTTCATAGGACGCTGCTGTGGTTGCTTCAGCCACACTTTCAGAATCACTGGAGGCTGCACTCGATGCTGCACTTTCTGAATTATGAGCTGTTTCACTACTGGTTGAAGAGTCAGACATCTGACGACCGCCAAAGATTCCTGCCTTCATGGCAAATATCAGGACCGCCGCAGCTGCTGCTATTGTTACAAATGTGGCAATCGGCTTTTTATATTTCGAGAAGAAGCTTACCTTTGCCGGCTTATACGACTCTTCCTGAGCAGCTGAATAAGTTGGATTCATATAACTCTGCTCTGTCTTTATATTAACTTGTTCTGTGTTAGCAGCCATAACTGTTGGTGCAGGCTGTACTGCAGTCTCTGCCTTTTCTGCCTGTACCTTACTTTCTTCTTCGCGAACCCTGGCAAGTGTCTTCATGATAAGGTCTTCAGGGGCATGTATATTATTCAGTTCTTCTTTATACTGATTAGAAAAATGTTCAGAATTCATATCAAAGTTTTTCTCAGAATCACTCATCTTACACGCCTCCTTTCTGTCCTTTTTCTAACACTTTCTCTAACATTTCCCGGGCTCGCCGGAGCCGGGTCTTTACAGTATCCTCATTCATTTCAAGGATATTTGCTATTTCAGATATCTTCTTATCTTCGTAATAATGAAGATGTATGACCTCCCGATATTTCTGAGGTAATTCCTGCACCTTCTTCAGAATGCTCTCACTTTTCTCATTTGCAAGATATTCCTCTTCAGGACTCTGGGCCCCTTCACCTTCAGGTGGATCCCACTGCTGATCATCCTCATCCGAATCAGCAAGACTAACATTCTTCTTCCAGCCACTGCCCTCCAGGCGCCGAGCCTCATTTATGGTCACCCTGATGAGCCACGCCTTCAAATGTTCCTCATCTTCAATTTTTTCCTTATAGCGCACCAGTTTGACAAACACTTCCTGGAATACATCCTCCGCATCCTGCGGGACCTTTGTATTCGAGACAGCAACCCGGTATACCATATCTGCGTATTGCCGAACCGCTTGTTCGACATCTACTGTGTAACCTTGATTATCCATACTACCACCATTTTTAAGTATAGTAGCGAGCTGTTCACCCGCCGTTTCCTTCAAACATCAAGAAAGATTTTACAATAGCGGCAGCCTTATTGTAAAGTGCCCACCTCGAAGGGTGGGCAACTTTGTTATTTATATTAATCTGCATCTATTACATTTACATCCGAATCTTCATAATCATCGTCATAATCATAGTCATCATCGTAGTCACCATGATATCCATCATCGTAGATTTCCTCTGCCTCATCAAGAAGTGTCAGGTACTCAACTCTCAGAGCATCCTTTGAATAATTTGTCTTCTTGGCAAGTTTTCTTGCAAGTTCGATTGATGCTTCTCCTGCATACTCACTGTCCATTAAGAACATTCCGAAGCAAGCTACTGATTCTGCCCAGAGCATATTGTCGCTGGCATCATTACCGAAGCTGTCTTTTCCATAGTTGCATGCATACTCAAGAAGCTTAGACTTATCTTTGTCCGGTTCTTTATATCTGATTGAAAGATCAAGTATATGGTTCTTGTCTTTAAATCCACCCTTAACCGCTTCATCAGTAGGAATAATTTCATAAATTGCTGTTACTTCATGGCCTGAACCAATCTCACCGCCATCAACTGCATCATTATCAAAATCTTCATTTGCCATTACTCTGTTTTCATATCCAACAAGTCTGTACTTCTCAACTACCGACTCGTCAAATGTTGTCTGAAGCTTTACATCCTTAGCCACTGTCTCAAGTGTAGCTCCCATTTCCTTAACCAGAACTCTCTTAGCTTCATATCTGCTATCGATAAATGCGTAGTTACCATTTCCGTTATCAGCAAGTGCCTCAAGCTTGTTGTCCTTCAGATTGTCATTTCCAAATCCCAGAACGCTGAGGTAAATACCGGATTCCTTCTTCTCTGTAATAAGATCTGTAAGAGCATCCTGACTTGTAACGCCCACATTTAAGTCACCATCTGTTGCAAGGATTACACGGTTGTTTCCACCCTTAATGAAGTAATCCTCTGCAATATCATATGCTGTATTAATTCCAGCTGATCCATTTGTGCTGCCGTACGCTTCAAGCTCTTCAAGAGCTTCAGCGATTTCGTCTGTATTGTCGCCACTTACGCCTTCAAGAACAACCTTATCACTACCTGCATAAGTTACGATTGATACGGTATCATTCTCATTAAGTTCATTAAGAAGCTTAATAAATGCAGTTTTTACAAGCGGAAGCTTGTCTGAACTATTCATAGAACCTGATGTATCAATAAGGAAAACAAAGTTAGTTGGTTTTCTCTCACTTACATCAATTGCTTTTGCCTTTAGACCGATCATAACAAGCTGATGATCTTCATTCCATGGACACTCATCAACTTCCATATTTACTGAAAATGGTTCGCCACTTTCAGGTTCTTTATAATCATAGTGGAAGTAATTGACCATCTCTTCTATTCTTACTGCATCCTCCGGAATAACTGATCCATTATTCAGATATCCTCTTAGATTTGAGTAAGAAGCTGTATCCACATCTGCAGCAAATGTTGATGTATTCTCCACTGCCGTGGCAATAAAATCATTTTCTGCTACATGATCATATTCTCTCTGATCCGATTCTATTTCCACATTATATGTACCGTTCTGCTTTTCCTTTTTGTCTGGCGACAAAGTATTCACATTATTTGAATATGTATCAGCATCCTCTGATTCAGCTGTTGCTGATGCTGAAGATGATGCACTAACCACTCCATTTGAATAACCATCTGAATCATCTGCTGAAGCTTCAGTCGATTCTGCTGTATAGTTATGGGATTGGGAGTCTGATGATGCAGTATCTGCTGACTCTGTCGATCCACATCCGGTAAGTGATGATATCATCATCCCTGTTGCTAATGACATTGCTACTAATTTTTTGAAATTCATTGAAATAATACTTTTTCTCATAATAAAAACCTCCTTGTGATTTAGGAGCTTTCCGCTCCCTTCTCTTGCCTTTCTACTTATAAAACCCGGCAAGTCACAAAAAGGTTTCAAAAAATTTCAAAAAAAATATTTTTTTTATTTTTTATTATGATCGTGCACTGTCTTCACAGTATATACATCTATATACCCTTCTCTTTTCATCTGTCAAATTGAAAATGTGAGGAATATTTGGTTCGATAGCTGTAATGCATCTAGGATTTTTACATTTCTGGATGTTGATCAGTTTCTTTGGAAGATCAACCTTCTTCTTCTCAATAGTCACACCATCTTTGATAATACTCACTGTCACACCCGGATCGATGTAGCCGATAACATCTAAGTCAATATCATATTCATCCTTATCCACCTTGATGATATCCTTCTTTCCCATTTTTTCCGACTTCACATTCTGCATCATAGCCACGCTGCAATCCAGCTTATCAAGTCCCAGGTCATAATAAAGTCGCATTGCATTTCCTGCTGTTATATGATCAAGTACGATTCCATTTTGAATACTATCTATCTTCATATTACTCTCCTCTCTATAAGATACTTCTAATTTAGTTTTATATTTTGGTTTATATTTGTTTTCTATTTTCAGATAATCTCCAAATGACGATCAGTTTATTCTTCCTCACTCTGCTTCCATGGAACAAGACCAAGAAGTTTGCAGATGAGAGCCATTCTTACGAACTTTCCGTACTTAACCTGGCGGAAGTAGCAGGCTCTTGGATCATCATCCACTGATGGAGAGATTTCATTTACCCTTGGAAGTGGATGGAGGATGATCATATCTTCTTTAGCCATCTTCATCTTCTTCTTGTCCAGGATGTATGTATCTTTCAGTCTTACATAATCAGCCTCATTGAAGAATCTTTCCCTTTGAACTCTTGTCATATACAGAATATCCAGCTTTCCAATATTATCTTCAAGAGATTCTACCTCTTCATAGGAAAGTCCTGCAGGTTCGATCACATCAGAAATGATATATTCAGGTACTCGCAGTTCCTTTGGCGAAATGAGTACGAACTTAACCCCATGATATCTGGACATAGCCTTTATAAGACTGTGTACTGTACGGCCAAACTTCAGGTCACCGCAAAGTCCGACTGTCATATGATCCAGCTTACCCTTCTCTTTACGAATTGTAAGCAGATCTGTAAGTGTCTGGGTTGGATGATTATGACCACCATCACCTGCATTTATAATTGGAACAGGTGACATCATAGATGCAAGCTTTGGAGCACCTTCATTTGGATGTCTCATGGCTATAACATCCGCGAAGCATCCAACTGTTCTCACTGTATCCTCAACACTTTCGCCCTTTGATACTGACGAATCACTTGCTGAAGAAAAACCGATTACATTTCCACCCAGATCCAGCATAGCTGATTCAAAGCTAAGCCTGGTTCTTGTTGATGGCTCATAGAAAAGTGTAGCTATCTTCTTACCCTTAGCAAGATCAGCATATTTTTCCGGATGCTCATATATTTCCTCTCCTAATTCAAGGACTTCATCCAATTCTTCAAGAGATAAATCCATAGGATCAATTAAATGTTTCATACTGTCTCCCTCTTATTCTCTAATATTCATTTTAAATATACTTATGGTGCAGCAAATCTGCCGCACTCTATAAGAATGGCGTGTGATATATATCACACGCCAAATAATTAACATTTTGTAAGAAGATAATACATAACAGCCTTTTCAGCATGGCGTCTGTTTTCAGCTTCATCAAGTATTGTCTCCATATGCTTTTTCTCAACACTTTCGGAAATCTCAAATCCAACATGCATTGGCATGTCATGGAATACTAAAGCATCACTACCTTCCAGGAATTCATCATTAATCTGGTAAGGCATCATCTTCGCAAGTGTTTCTTCCTTCTGCTGCTGATATGCAGGGTTGTTGAAGAATTCCATATCTACCCATGTATCAGTGTAAATAACCTGCATCTTCTTTGCATAGTCACGAGCCTCTTCCATTGTCATAGTAGGATCAAGTTCAATATAGTGACCTGTTGTCTTAGCTTCCTCATAGAAGTCATCACCACAAACAGTATTATTTACCAGTGGTGTAAGACCATAAATAGTACCCTTCTTCATCTTTGCAAAGAACTCAACCAATGAATTAAATACATTATTCTTAGCACCAATATACATGAAGTTAATATCTAAATTCCCAAACTTCTCAATAATAGTAAGAGCATCTGCCAGAATCTGACATGGATGATAAGAACTGTCACAACCATTGATAAATGGAACTGTAACATTATCTCCAAACAGTTCAACTGTCTCATTCTTAACGAGACGAGCCATAATGATGTCCACATTTCGGCAAACATACTTTATCTCTGATATTGGTTCTCCAAGCACAAAGTTTGAATCTTCCCAAAGCTGATTAAAATATGTTCCACCAAGTTCTGTAATACCGGTAGCAAACGAAAGAAATGTTCTTGTTGAAGTTTTCTCAAACAGAGAATAAAGTTTCTTTCCTTTCAAACTTTCTGAATACTTTTCAGGATCTTTCTTCATATCCTGTGCAATTTCTAATATCTCCATTAACTCCTCAGCTGAGAAGTTCTTGAAGTTAAGCATATTCTTCATGATATATACCTCACATTTAGTTAATGACTAATTCATAATGGCTATAATAGCCTAATTCTTTTATCTTTCCAGTATTATCATCAATGGATACATAAACGCAATCATGAGTATTTTCATTATATAAAATATAATCTGTTTTGGTTCTTGTCATTCGACCCATTGACTTTTCTTTTATATCACTATAGTTATATTCTATCGCTTCAAATTTTTCATCACATGGATCCCCAACTCTCAATCCATACAAGGAATAATCATCTGAATCAAAAAATATACCTTCCTGCTTTCCATTAACATATACAACAGCAAAACCATTATCAACCTTAGTAGTTACATCCACCTCTGGCTGCAGTCCTGTCTTCACAGCATATGCCTTATTATCTTTCAACTTGAAGTCAAATTCTTTTACAAGATTGGCTTCAGAGCAACCAGCATATTCCGTAAGATCAATCACCTCACCACCGCTTCTGTTTTTAATAAAGACCACTATTCCGAATACCAAAACAGCAAAAAAGATCAGTCCAATAATTATCTTTATTGCTTTATAGCTCTTCTTCTCTGCCTCAGTAGTCTCCTGATACTCCGCCTTCCAGAATTCGCCTTGAAGCTGTGCCTTTGAAAATTCCTTTTCAGACAGGTTAGACATACTTTCTCGGTCATTGATGTCTTTCTGCTTGTTGTAATTTGCTAATATCTCTGTAAAGCTTTCTTTCTTTGGAGCCTTTTTCCTTATCTCCAAATCCACTTCCTTTTTTTCCTGAAGCTTTGTTGGATCAAAATCCAATATCTGACGTTCCATGCTTTTTTCAGCAGCGGATTTTTTCGAAGAATCAAAGCCCTTCTTGAGGTTTTCTGTTTCCCTCTTCTTTTTCATAGGATCAAACGCCATTATCTGGCGTTCCATCTCTGCTTTTTCAGAATCTGATATATATTTTTCCTTAGTATTTAAAATGTCATCAATACTAAAGGTTTCCATAGTAAAGTTAGGTGCATCAGATTCATTTGTATTTAATTCGCCTGAATTTATATCTTTATTATCACTATTTCCCATAACAGCAAATCCCCACACTTAAAACCTATTTTGCCATCCTAGTTAAGTAGTCAAAGAACAAAATCTTATAAATAACTTGCCAATTTCTCAGCCATATCTGTATGCTCCCAAGGAACATCAATATCTGTACGGCCAAAATGTCCATAAGCAGCTGTCTGCTTGTAGATTGGTCTACGAAGATCAAGCATCTTGATGATTCCAGCAGGTCTAAGATCGAAGTTTTCTCTTACAATTTCAGTAATCTTCTCATCAGAAAGCTTTCCTGTACCAAATGTATCAATCATGATAGATGTTGGTCTAGCAACACCGATAGCATATGAAAGCTGAATCTCACATTTTTCAGCAAGTCCTGCAGCAACAATATTCTTAGCAACATATCTGGCTGCATAAGATGCAGATCTATCTACCTTTGTAGGATCCTTTCCTGAAAATGCACCGCCACCATGACGAGCATATCCACCGTAGGTATCAACAATTATCTTTCTTCCTGTAAGTCCTGAATCTCCATGAGGGCCACCGATAACAAATCTTCCTGTTGGGTTGATGAAATACTTTGTCTCATCATCAATCATATCTGCAGGAAGTACAGGATCAAAAACATACTTCTTTATATCTTCATGAACCTGTTCCTGTGATACATCAGCACTATGCTGTGTTGAAAGAACAACTGTATCAATTCTTACAGGCTTTCCATTCTCATCATATTCTACAGAAACCTGAGTCTTTCCATCTGGTCTAAGATATGGAAGTGTACCATTCTTACGAACCTCTGTAAGTTTAAGAGCCAGCTTATGAGCCATAGCTATTGGATATGGCATAAACTCTGGTGTCTCATTTGTAGCATATCCGAACATAAGTCCCTGATCGCCGGCACCGATTGCCTCTATCTCCTCATCACTCATCTGGTTTTCCTTTGCTTCAAGAGCCTTATCGACTCCCATAGCTATATCTGCAGACTGCTCATCAATTGCAGTCATGACGCCACAAGTATCTGCATCAAAACCATATTTAGCTCTATCATAACCGATTTCTCTTACTGTATCTCTAACAATCTTCTGGATGTCAACATAGGCATTGGTGGTTATCTCACCCATTACCATAACAAGTCCGGTTGTACAAGTTGTCTCACAAGCCACACGGCTATTGGGATCCTGACGAAGAAGCTCATCAAGAATCGCATCTGATATTTGATCGCATATTTTATCCGGATGTCCTTCAGTAACGGACTCGGATGTAAAAAATCTACGCTCCATTTTATAAAATCTCCCTTTTACTCTATTTTATAAGCATTAAATGACACTAAGCCTACAGTAAGGTATTATACAAAATATACGGCCTTTTGTCACTAATATAATTTGCTTCCTACATAACTCCTATATAACCCCATATAACCTCCCATATAAAATAAATAAGCATCTAAATTCATTTCACAAACCATAAAATGATGTGGGTGTCAAAAGTACCTTTTGACACCATATGACATACGGATTGCTC
>CAMNGU010000055.1 GCA_946538525.1 uncultured Lachnospiraceae bacterium | reverse complement strand
AAAATTTGACAAAGATGTATATGATTTTAGTGTTGCAGGTTATGCAGAGACACCTTATTTCACATCTTCAATCAATCTCACAATTTATTATGTATATGTATCAGATTCTATGATGGACAAGCTGGTTGACGAACACCCATCTAGTGCTCAGAAAATGATAATGCATAAGGGAGTTTGTGATGAAAGTAAGTTTAGTGAAGACTTCACAACTAGGGATGTGGAAGATGCTATAGGCGAGGAATATAAGAGCCTCATCACTCCATATGCTGAAGAAACACCTGGAAATGATTACCTTAATTATCTTGGGGCTAACTGGCAGATGATGAGAGGAGGATCACAGTTTGTGCCTATGATCATCATGGCTATAGTTCTTCTCTTTGCAGTGCTTATACTTATTATCGCAGTAGTTGTGATTTCCTTCAGCGTTAAGAATTTCATTGAGAGAAATATGAAGAATACTGGAATACTTGAAGCCAGTGGATATACAGTCAGAGAGCTTAGAGCAGCACTTACATTTCAGATAATACTGGTTGCAGTACTTGGAACTATTGCAGGTGTCATTCTTTCAGTTGCAACATTTAAAATATTTGGCGATATAGTCAGCCTTGTGGTTGGTCTTACATGGAATCAGCCGGTAAATGCTATAGCAGTAGTCTTTACATTCCTTGGAATTCTTCTGGTGGTATTCCTTGTAGCAAGATTTGTAAGCGGTTCATATAAGAAAGTAACAGTGCTTGATGCCCTTAGGGGAGGAATCAGCACTCACAACTTTAGACATAACTTCTTCTCGTTTGAGAAGACTCCACTTCCAATTTCATTAGTGCTTTCCCTTAAAGATACATTTGGCGGTATTGGAAGAAATCTGATCATCGTACTTATAACAGTAATACTTACAATTTCAGCTCTGATTGGATTTGGTTTATATGAAAACTTCGGTAGAGATCCACAGAACCTCGTAAGTTTTATGGGGGTTGAGATGGGAAATGCGTCTGCTCTTGGTAGCGTAGAAATGGGTGACGATCTTAGAGAAATGGAGGGTGTTAAAAATGTTCTTGGTGTAGGCAGATTTCAGCCAGTGGTTTACTTTAATGACGAGAAGTCAACAGTTGCTGTATACATATATGATGATCCTAAGTATTCATTACAGACAAGAATCGTTGAAGGCAGACTTCCGGAGAGGGATAACGAAGTAATGCTCACTGGAGCTGTAGCTGAAGATCTGGGAGTTAAGCTGGGTGACATCATTGAGATGGAAATGGGAAGCAAGAAGAAAGACTATCTCATCGTAGGAATCAATCAGAGAATGGAGCAGATGGGGCGCACCATTTTAATGAGCGGAGAAGCTGCAGAGAGAATCATTCCAGAAATCACAACATATACTTACTATATCACTACAGAAGAGGGCGTAACCTTCGACGAATTTAAAGCAGAGCTTGAGGATTACGCAGAAGAAAATGATATTGATTTTGAGTCTATGGCGGTAACTAATCAGAGTAAGAACATGGATTCAATCATTGGGACAGTATCAGGTTCTATGAGGCTGCTTTGTATCGCCATTGCAATTCTTACATCAATTATAGTAGTATTCGTTGAGGCTCTCATCATCAGAGCAAAGATAACAAGAGAGTGGCGTGGAATGGGAATTAGTAAAGCTCTTGGAGTAACATCTGGTGGACTTATATCTCAGATAGTACTTTCAAATGCACCAGCTATTGTTATAGGAATCCTTATAGGAGTTATTGTGAGCAGACCTGCCGGAGCAGAACTTTGCCTGGTAATATTCTCACTCTTTGGAATGAAGTCTATGGATTTCAATCTTCCAATAATTTGGATACTTCTTACAGCAGTAGTAATATTAGTATCAGCTATAATCACATCTGGAGTACTGGGATTAAAGGTTCGCACACTTAAGCCAGTTGAGATGATAGTTGAAGAGTGAGTTTAAAATAGTGAAGGTTTTAGGACACGGATGTTGGAATTATCTGACATCCGTGCTTTTATATAAGGGCTCCAATAAGTATGTATGTTGACTTGTTTTTACACAGGGTGATAAAATGATACTCGTATTAAAAAGCTTACAAGATGAGAGGTTAAACATTGAATAATATAATACTAATCGGTATGCCGGCATCAGGAAAAAGTACAGTGGGAGTAATACTGGCCAAAATTCTGGGAATGGACTTTGTGGATACAGATCTTCTTATACAGAAGAAGGCAGGAAAAAAGCTGTCAGAGATAATTGAGCAGGATGGTCTAAACGCATTTTTAAGTTTGGAGGAAAATGTTTGTCAGAAACTTCAGCTGAAGGATACGGTCATAGCTACTGGAGGAAGTGTAGTCTATGGTGAAGGTGCCATGAAACATCTCAGGGAACTGGGCAAGGTGGTATATCTGGAAATTGATTATGAAACTCTCGAGAAGAGACTGCATCATATGAAGCAGCGAGGCGTGGTCTTAAAAGAAGGGCAGACCAAGAGGGGGCTTTATGATGAGAGAGTTGAATTATATGAAAAGTATTCAGATATCAGGATTGATGAGTCTGATAAAAGTGTGGAAGAAACAGTAAACGCACTGGTGGAGGTTTTAAATGCATTATAATTGCTTAATAGTTGATGACGAAGTAGAACTGGCAAAGATGACTGCTGAGTACTTTCAAATGTTTGATATTAAGACGCAGTATGTGGATTCGGCTGCGTCTTGTTTTGATTTTTTAAATGAAAATGAGGTTGATCTGATTCTTCTGGATATAAATCTCGGGGATGGTTCAGGCTTTGAGGTTTGTAAAAAAGTGAGAGAAGATTATCAGCTCCCGATTCTTTTTATCAGTGCCCGCCAAAGCGATGACGATGTACTTATAGCCCTAAGTATAGGCGGAGATGATTATATTAAGAAACCATATAGCCTTTCAGTTCTGCTGGCAAAAGTAAAGGTAAACCTAAAGAGGGTAGAACAGCTGAAGGAACTGTCTGAAGCTGGTATAGGAACGGGAACTGCTCAGGGGGTGAATAAAGGGTCATCTGTAAATGCATCTCCAGAAAATAGTGACAAAAATGATTCAAATGCTGAAGTGCTTCAATTGGATGAACCTACCATGTCAGTTATTCTGAGGGGAGAGAGGATAAATCTGAAAGCCAAAGAGTTTTCACTTTTAAAATGCCTCTATGAGCATAAGAATACTATTGTTACAAAAAATACACTCTTTGATGAAGTTTGGGGAGACTCATTTTACTCTGATGGAACTCTTAATGTACATATAAGAAAATTGAGAGAGAAACTAGAGAAGGATCCCAATAATCCTGAATTTATAAAGACTATTTGGGGAACGGGTTATATTTTAGAGCTGTAACAGACTGATGAGGGGTTTAAGATAATTAAAAGTATATGATGATTAAAAGTTTATGAAAATGATAAAAAAAATCACAATAGGATATACGATTCTCATGACCATAGCGCTTCTTGTTATGATCAAGATGGTGGGTGGCATAAAGCTGGCGCTGAAAAATGTGGGCTCTTATAGCGATGAAGAATTAAAGATATATAAGCTCATATGGGGAGAAATGAATTCCAGCGTTAGTGATGCGCAGAAGACCACCTTGTTATACTGCATAGTATTCTGGGGAGTTGTTCTGGTTTTAGGTTATGCCACAATACTGTTAGTTTACATAACACTGGTAAGGCCGGTTTTAGAGATGAGGGATTATGCTTCAGAGATAGCTAAGGGTAATCTGGAAATTCCGCTCCCAATTCATAGGGGAAATACATTTGAAGGTTTTACAGAAAGCTTTGACCTTATGAGAGAAGAACTCAAGGCTTCAAAGGAGAGAGAGAAGGCGGCTGAACAGGCCAAGCGGGAGATGATGGCGGAACTCAGTCATGATATTAAAACTCCAGTTGCTACCATTCAGGCGACCTGTGAAGTGCTGGATATGATCTACAGTAAGAAGAAAGCTGAGCTGCTGGAGGAATCGGATCTTCAGGATGTGGATAGCACCTTAGAGAAGATTGGGTTTATCTCAAAGAAGGCGGACACCATAAATCAGCTGGTAGGAAATGTGTTTAGGGCAACTATTGATGATATGGAGGAAATTCGGGTCGCTGTAAGTGAAACGGATTCCCGTCTGATAGAAGGATTTTTCACAAATCTAAAGGAGTATGGGAATATCATTTTAGAGAATCATATTCCTGAATGTCTTGTGTATATAGATAAGCTTCGTATGGAACAGGTGGTGGATAATATAGTCGGGAATTCCTACAAATATGCAGGTACAGATATAAGAGTTTCCTTTGATGAGGTGAAGGATATTCCATCAAAAGATGGCTTGAAGAATAATTATATAAAAGTTAGAATTAGTGATAGTGGTCCGGGAGTTCCAGAGGACGAGCTTCCTTTGGTTATTGAAAAGTATTATCGTGGTAGTGATACCACTGATAAGAATGGATACGGACTAGGTCTTTACCTTGTGAACTGGTATATGGAAAAACAGGGTGGAGGAATGGAATATTATAATGATAATGGATTTGTTGTTGAACTCCTTATCAAAAAAGTTTGATAAAATCGTAAAACTATTTCAACAAAATATCAATAAAACCAATAATAGGTGAAAATATGATTGATCATTATAACGCATTTATATCATACAAACATGCTCCAGAAGATAATAGGGTGGCTGAGGCTGTCCAGAAAGGTCTGGAGCATTTTAAGATTCCGTCAGCAATCAAGAAGAAGACTGGAATGAAGAGGATACAGAGAATCTTTAGAGATAAGGACGAGCTTCCTATCACTAGTGATCTGTCAGAGACTATTGCCAATGCTCTGGAGCATTCAGACTATCTGATAGTTATATGTTCTACAAATACAAAACAGTCTATATGGGTTCAAAGGGAGATTGAATATTTTCTTCGTAATCACACAAGGAGGCAGATATTAACTGTTCTTGTGAATGGAGAACCGGAAGAAGTTATTCCGCCAATTCTTCTATATGAAGATAGGGTAGCGTTAAATGAATTTGGACAGCAGCAGACTTTTAGGATGCCTTTGGAACCTCTATCCTGCGACTACAGGATGGCACATTATAAAGCTCATAGGATTGAGCTTCCCAGACTGGCTAGTGCATTGATCGGGTGCTCTTATGATGAGCTGATGAATCGACGCAGAATGTACAGGATTAAACAGACGGTAGCTGTTTTTGCGGGTATTTCGCTTTTGTTCTCAGGATTTACAGTTTATATGATTGATAGCAGGGATCAGATTCATGAGAATTATATTAAGGCTTTGGAAAATCAATCCAAGTATCTTGCTAATGCATCTTTGGATCTTTTAGAAAAAGAGCAGAGAATAACGGCTCTTCAACTGGCTCTTGAAGCACTTCCTAAGGATGAAAAGGATGAAAGGCCGGTAACTACTGAGGCTATTAGAGCATTAAGTAAGGCATCGCTGGCATATGTTTCGGAAAAAAATACGAATGTAAAAAGTGAATGGAATTATACTATGAGTAGTTCCGTAAGGGATTTTGAGGTATCTCCGGAAGAAACTCGATTTGCAGCGTTTGATATCTCGGGAAAGGTTAAGGTGTGGGATACCACTACTCATAGGGAGATACTCAGGCTTGGTTCTAAAAACCAGCCACTTTATGGTTTTTTATTGGTAAGTGATGCAGAAGTGTTAGTCTGGGATAGGAATGGAATATATCTCTATGATGTTTCAAACTCATCTTTAGAAAATGACCAAAATAAGGAACCAAAGTGGAGTTATGAGTTAAAGGATAAATATTTTAAAGATATAAAGCCTGTTCTCGCGTCGGATGGATATGTATATATTTTAGATATTGATTTAGAGATGTATAAATTTAATGTGACTGATGGGGCTCTTGATAAAACCTATGATCTCACAAATATAAATTCTAATGATGAATATAATCTGGTTGAACTACAGATATCACCAGATGGAAAAAAGATAGGGGTTATTGGCTATGGGGGCACAACATATCTTGCTGGTGTGGTGGAGACTGCGGATGGAAAAGTGTCTTCCACTGTAAGTGAGGAAGAGAAGATAATTGATATTGGTTTTGCAGATAATGACCATTTGCTCGTGTCTCTGTCCCAAGTAAACAACCAAAGTAATATAGAATATGGAACAACTTCTATAATTCAAAATAATCATGATACTATAAAGTGTTATGATACAGCTGATTTCAGCGAAGTTTGGACGGCTGATTTTGTATTTAGCGATGTGCGTAAAAATTGTGGATTTGTTGCTCTTCCTAAAAAAAATGCGGTTGCATATTACTGTGCTAATAAGTCTGTAATCTATGATGTAAAAACAGGTAAAGTGCTATATGATCATAATGTCAATGAGCCAATAGTGGAGATCAGTGATGTAGATGAAGATGGTGTTCCTTCTTTCGTGACAGAAAATGGATGTCTGGGCTTTGCATATGAAACAAATGGAAATGATTCTGTAGCACTTACAAAGTTTTTTATGGATAATATTGTAAATGCAATTATTGATAATGGAATTTATGTTCAAAAAGAAGGTAGTGATGAAGTCGTTTATTATGGGACAAATGTATATGATAAAAACTGGAAGGAACTAAAAGAAGGAATTACTCTACAAAACTTTTATGGTGATTGTTATATGGATGAAAATGTTTTGGCAATCATTCAGGACATAAAAGAATCTGAAGATAAAAAAAAGCTGCTAATATTCGACCTGAATGAATCTGGTAAGATGATAGAGGCAGAAGTGGATTTGGAATCTGGATATTTGTATGAGATATTAGGTGCTTGGGAAGGGAAAATATATATTGCCTTTTCTGGTAATGAATCTGTGGAACTTATATCAGTAGATATTAAAAGTGGAGAAGTGGAGCGGAAAACAGTATATGATAAGTATGTAAGCATAAGTTGTAATTGCAGTATGCGTGATGGAAAATTCATATTTACATATCATACTGGGACAGATATGTTAGATGTAATGTATTACGATATTAAGACGGAAGAATCAGAAATATTTAAAGTCCCAGAAGATTCTGGATTTCCACATGTTTCTCCAGAAAAGTATGGTGAACATATTTATTATTCAAGTTCTGAAGATTATATTATAGATGTTGCAAATGGTAAAAATATGAAGGTGGAATTACCTGAAGGTTGGAATGGTACTAAAAAATTGGCGACAAATTCAAAGGAAGATCTTTTTGCAATATCAGATGATAGTAGTATAGTTCTGGTTGATGTTAACGGAAAGGAAATATGTCAGGTGGATCATCCAGAAGTAAAGTCTCTTGGAATGTACTTTTATTCGAAATACGGAGAAGGTGAAAATGAGGTTCTTCTAGTGTTTTATGATGATGGAAGCCTGGGCAGATACAGCCCTATAGATGGTTCTCAGGTTGGAATGTCAGAAACATCCACATATTATGGACTTAATACTAGTGCAAAGTTTGCTGAGTCAAATGATAAATCTCAGCTTTATATCTTTTATGAAGATAGAATGAATATCATAGATACGGCTTCATGGATGGAAATAACAACTGTTGATAGCTGTTTGGGATATCATAAGGCATCGGATAGATTCATCACTTATGCCAGCCCTGATGCTGATGAAAGTAAAATTGGATATTTTAATAGGTATTCAAATGATGAGCTGATAGCTAAAGCTCGTGGAATAGTAGGAGATTCTGAATTATCTTCTGAACTAAAAAATGAATATGGAATAGAAGAATAAAAGAACAGAAAAATATGAGCCTTTTACTTTGAGGCTCATATTTATAGACTCAATTTTGAGTCATTTACTTTGACTCAGTATAGAGCTTATCAAAATAATTTCTGTTAATGATATATAGATCATTTGGATCGTCGTCTCTTACAGCGATGTAATCCCCAGGTACGCCTTGATAATATTTCTCTTCATCCCATACTGTGAATAGTTTGATATATTTATCAATCGGTTTTGCGTAAATGCGAGAGTTACCTGTACTGATAATACTCTGGGCATATTCCAGAACATGTTTTCTTTCTCCGGTGATAACATTCTTGAGACTAGGCTCATATTCAAATTTCTGATCATATGGTTCATTTGTTGGCTTATAACTTCTTTCCAACTTTTCCTTTGCAATAGGATATACCTCGCCGGTGATACCAATCATCAGGTATTTATCCTCAGTTACCTTTGTGTTTATATCTCCTTCAAGAGTACGAACTTCGATGATAGTGTTGATTGGAAATACATCAGAAAGCTTTACGCATCCAACTTTTTGAGGCACCTTTTCATAGAGCTTCATATCTGAAGTGTCCATGGTGGTCTGCTGGGCATAGATGATGGTGTATTTCGCATAGTATTCTTCAAGTCTTTCATTAAATATCTTAGCCACAGCTTCTTTGAACTTCTCATTTATTTTACCATTTTCAGCGATAGCAGTATTGACCAATTCCGGATCTATCTTTTCAGGTCTTAAGGTTCCACCGGCCTTTGTCAGATGACCGCCGCCTCCTCCCAGGCCATTAGCCAGATGGGCAGCCAGCTCATTTGCATGTACTTCTTTGGTACAGCTTCGTACTGAAAATTTAACTTCAGTTGGACTGATATAGTATGCGAGACAGATATCTACATCGGTGGTTTCCATAGTGAAGTCACTGATAACTCCTAAAATGTTAGGGTCACACTGCTCAGCATTGATTATTAGATATTTGTTCTTGTTATGGTATTCATATTCCAGGATGGCCTTTCCGGTTATCTTCAGTTCGTCCAGGGAAAAGTTGGAGTTGCACATTTCGGTGATTACACTCTTATTGAAAATGAGTGTGTCCCTCATATCTTTATCCAGGGGATGAGATATCTCGGACAGTTTGTTGGTGTCTGTGTAAAGACCATAATAAAGTGCGGTTGCAAGATTCATATTATCCTGAACATCCATCCCTTCCTGACGGATCATGTCCCAGAGGATGGTGGCGCAGCATCCGATATTGCTTCGGACTTCTGAAAGTTCAGGAAGTTCCACGGTAATCTGGTGATGGTCAATGATGGCGATATTTTGGGCTCTGGTCTTAGTAACATTTGTATTTCCATACTGGCAGTCTACAGTTACTAGAAGCTCAGGATTCTCATCAAAATCCGGTTCGTAGGTAGCCGGAATATGTAACTCCTCCATCATGATCAGAATATTACTTTTCTTAATCTTATTCAGCCCTCTATAAATGAATCTGGGCTTTTTGCCCATTTTCTCGAGATACCAGTATAAAGCATATCCAGAGGACAGAGCATCAGCGTCCGGATTGTCGTGGCACTGAATTACGATATCGTTAAATTTTAGTAGTTCATTTAATTTCATGTACCCCTCCTGGTTTTAGGAATGTCCGTAAATATTATTAAATATGTTTTACGGAGATAATATCTAATTTTCCTTCACAAAGCTTAGTATACAACGAGATTGTTTATGATGACAAATAAAATGTGATGTTTTATTTTACTTTTAGATTTTACTTTTATTATTCAAATCATAAATAAAGTATGGTAAAATAAGAGATAGTTTTTAATGTATGCGGGATTTGTTTATGGGAGGTTACAAAATGAGTACAGAGAACAAAAAAAGACTTGTTACCCGAAGCGATTTTGATGGCCTTGTTTGTGCTATGCTTCTTAGGGAATTAGACTTAATTGGGGATATCAAATTTGTTCATCCTAAGGATGTTCAGGATGGAAAGGTTGAACTTTCTGAAAATGATATTACAACTAACCTGCCTTATGATAAGAGGGTAGGACTTGCATTTGACCATCATGAGAGTGAGCTCCTTAGAAATAAACCTGAGGAGTATGAAGGAAAATATATTATTGATGGGGATGCTAAATCAGCTGCAAGAGTTGTTTATGATTACTACGGTGGCAAGGATACATTTAAACGCGTTTCTGAAGAGATAATGCTGGCTGTTGATAAGGGAGATAGTGCTGACTTTACTGAGGATGAAATCCTTAATCCAACAGACTGGGTTCTCATGAATTTCCTTATGGATGCCAGAACAGGTCTTGGCCGTTTCCACAATTTTAGAATTTCAAACTATGACCTTATGATGGAGCTTATTGATTACTGTGTTGATCATGATATCAAGCAGGTTCTGGAGCTTCCTGATGTTAAGGAAAGAGTCGAAATGTATTTTGAACAGCAGGAACTTTTTAAGGAACAGCTGAAAAGGATAACAAAGATTTATGATAAGGTTGCTGTTATAGATCTTCGAAATGAGGAGACAATCTATACAGGCAATAGATTTATGGTTTATGCTATGTGGCCTGAAGTTGAACTTTCAGTTCATGTTGCATGGGGATTTAAGAAGCAGAATACTGCTGTTATGATTGGTAAGTCTATAATCAATAGAAGCTCCAATTTTAATATTGGTGAGCTGTGTCTATCCTATGGTGGTGGTGGTCATGCAAATGCAGGAACTTGCCAGCTGGATAATGACAAGATTGATGCTGAGCTGCCAAATATTATTGATAAGCTCAACGGAAAAATATAAAAAGAAAAAAATAAAAAGAAAAATATAAAAAGAAAAATATATAATCAAAAAGCTAAAATTATTAGCAAATATACGGAGAGAAATAGAGATTAATTAATTCAATTAATCAGATTTAAAACTAGATAGATTCAGGTAAAAGGTTTCAGGTAAAAGATTTCAAGAGAAAAAGGTTTCAAGGGATAAGGATAATAAAGGTTTTCAAAGCATTAGGTATTATGGCTGGCGAAGTGTTACTGGAAGATAACTAGAAGACAACTAGAATACATAGCAAAAAACAGTTTACTGAGATCAATATGAAATCAATTAAGAAGCAAAATGTTATATATGTAATATTCATGATAATTCTGGGTGTTGCTATTAACCGTGTTATAAGTGGTATCAGTGGTCATTTTGGATGGCCACTGTACCTTGATAGCATTGGAACTATGTTCATTGCTGCACTGGGTGGCACATTTCCAGGTATGATGGTGGGATTTATCACGAACATGATTGGAGGAATCAGCGATACCTCTACATTTTATTATGGGACGATAAATGTTCTTATCGCGCTTATTGCAGGTATGGCATCGGAGAGAGGTTACTTTGATAAGATAAAGAAAGTTGTCTCCTTGCTTCCTTTTTATTTGCTTCTCAGCATTTTATGCTCATGCCTGACATACATTTTATTCAAGTTCCGTGTAGGTGAAAATGTGTCTACACCGGCGGTTTATTTCTTTAATAGCAAAGGACTTCCTGTTCTTCCTTCTCAAATTCTGGGGGACTTTGTAGTTGAAGTTCCTGATAAGCTTATATCGCTTGTAGTTTCATTTCTCCTTTATAAGGCTATACCTATTGACTGGAGGAAAAAACTTGGAAAGCTTTCTGGTAAAGAGGTTAAGAAAGAACTTTCTGAGGAAGATAAGGAGATGAGAAATTCCCTTCGTATTCAGATTGGTATATGGCTGATGATTGCAGGAATGCTCATCGTACTTGTGGCATTCTTCATTTCCTATAAGACTTATATGGAGGCAAAGGTCGCTGGTTTTGCTGAGGGGGCCTATGATCCTGTTCAGCTTAGGACGGAAACTCTTTTATATTCTGGCAAGATGCTTTCAGCGGTTCTGGGATTACTTTTATGTGTCGTTTCATTTGCTATGGTCCTTGCTGATCATGTGGTGGTTACTCCACTTCATAAGATGGCCAGGGAGATGGAGAAGTTCGCTTATGATAGCGAGAGTGGACGAGATAAGTCGGTGGCGAAGATACAGGCTCTAGATATTCATACTGGAAATGAAATCGAGGAACTGTATGTTGCAATGTCGAAGACGGTTGAGGATATCGACTCATATATTGATAAGACAAATGAACAGGCTGCCACCATATCGAAGTTACATGTGAATATCATTACATCCCTTGCGGATATTGTGGAGAGCCGGGATAATACAACTGGTTATCATGTTAAGAGGACAGCTAAATATTGTGATATACTTGCTAAAGAACTGAGGAGGAGCGGCATTTACACAGATGAGCTTACAGATGAGTTTATCGAAACTCTTACTATTGCAGCGCCTCTTCATGATATTGGAAAGATAGGTATTCCGGATGCTATCCTAAATAAAAAGGGTAAGCTTACTGAAGAAGAGTTTGATACAATAAAATCCCATACTGTTATGGGTAGAAAGATGCTGGAGAGCACCAAGAATAACCTGGGGGCCACATCTTATCTTGCAATGGCTGAGGATATAGCGTACTATCATCATGAGTGGTGGGATGGATGTAAGAGAGGATATCCGGAGAGGCTTTCTGGAACTGATATTCCACTTTCGGCCCGCATCATGGCAGTGGCTGATGTGTTTGATGCGTTGGTATCCCGTCGACCATATAAAGACCCAATGACTATGGAAGAGGCTATGGATATCATAGTAGAAGAGTCTGGAACTCATTTTGATCCGGTTATAGTTGAGGCTATGCTCCGGGTAAAGGATAAGATTCATGAAGTAGTAGTTAAATATTCAGATTAGATGACACAGGGACGGCTCTTGTGTCATCTGTTTTTTTAGATTTAATAGAGCTGATTATTTGAATTTAGATCTTTGAGTAGGATATAATAGAACTAATGATAGTAGGAAAAAGAATAAAAAAGTTGTAAATTAATTGGATAAAGTAATTAATATATGGAAAAATAAAATTTTGTAGCTAGAAAGAGGAGAAATTATGAAGTTTTTGATTCAGCGTGTGACTGATGCGTCAGTTACAGTAGAGGGAAAAGTTATTGGAGAGATAGGAAAGGGCTTCTTTGTTTTGATCGGTGTTTGTGATACTGATACAAAAGAGATAGCAGATAAGATGATCAAGAAGCTTTTGGGACTTAGGATATTTGCTGATGCAGAAGGAAAGACCAATCTGGATATAGCTAGTGTAGGTGGCAACTTGCTACTGGTATCACAATTTACTTTATATGCTAATTGTAAGAAGGGCAACAGACCTTCTTTTATTAAGTCCGGATCACCGGCACATGCAGAGGAACTGTATGACTATATTGTTGAACAGTGTAAAGTTTTAGGACATGATGGTATGAAGGTTGAGACTGGAAGCTTTGGAGCGGATATGAGCTGTAAGCTGACAAATGACGGTCCATTTACAATCGACCTAGACAGTGATGAGCTGCAGTAGATCATAGTTATAAAACATAAACATATAATAGCGAATATAGAATCGTAAATTTATAGATATTACTTAAAATTTAGCAGCGAAAGAGGAAATAGATAAATCTATGAATGGAGCTACTTTTTATTTTGAATGGGAAGTAAACTTAATGCATTGGATACAGAGTATGATGGGGGATATAGCCATTGCCCTGGCTTCTTTCATTACTCTGTTTGGCGAGGAGACTGTTATGGTTTTGATTCTTGCCTTTTTATATTTCTGTTACGATAAGGATATGGGCAAGTTCATTGGGGAGAGCATATCGCTGGCACTGGTGGTTAATCCGATGATCAAGAATATCTTTGTTAGAAGAAGACCTTACTTTGATAATGAGATTATCAAGTGTTTGAAGAAGGTTAATTCGGATGCGGATATGTATGACATTGCTTCTCAGGGATTCTCATTTCCAAGTGCTCATTCCACAGATTCTGCAGTAGTGTATGGTTCGTTCCCAATTTACTTGTCGAAGGGGCTGGATGAGGCAGAGGATGTGGTGGACAGTGCCGCTGCTGAGATTGGTATGAACAGAAAAAAGAAAATGTCTGTAAAGAGAAGAATCCTTGTTTACAGGATAGCACTGGTTGTGGCATTTCTTCTGCCATTCCTGGTTGGTTTATCCAGATTTTCGCTGGGAGTTCATTATCCAACGGATGTTTTTGCTGGCTGGATTCTGGGAGTTGTGGTACTCTTTGTTACCAATTTCCTGCAGAAGAAGTTTAAGAGAAAGCATCTGATGCATCTTATTATTTTCCTCATATGTGCGCTGGGTATTATCTATTGTAGAAGTGATGATTACTATGCAGGACTTGGGGTTATGGCAGGAGTATACCTTGCGGAGTTTTTTGAAGAGAAGTATGTGAATTTCGAGAATGCAAAGAATCTGTGGAGAAGCTTCCTGAGACTTATATTTGGTGGTGGAATTTATTTTGGACTGAATATTCTGATAAAGCTTCCATTCTCCAAGGAGTTCAGGGATTCTGATACCATGGGGGCATTCCTGTTTAGGTTTATCAGATATACTATTCTTTGTTTTATTCTTCTAGGAGTGTATCCGATGATCTTCAAGAAGTTTAATAAAGAGAAGGCTTAGAAGAGGGCGAGATTTACCCCAAAGTATTTTGGGGATATAGGTTAGGTTAAAAGTGGTTTTAGTGTTGAAAGGGGTAAATGGGATTGAAGGAGTATAAGGCATATAAGAGGGAGTGTAGTGTTTTTAAACTCATTTTGCTGTTCCTGACTGTGTTTTTTGTGGTGAACCTCTATGTTACAGAGGTGCGAGCAGATATGGGTGCAAAGCCCTCTGTTACTATTCATGTGGAAAATGCACCTCAGGACTTCTATTTGGCGTTACTGTATCTGGATGAAAAGTACGGGACTGATAAACAAAGTGAACTTAAGCTGGACACCGTGGATGATGAATCGGTTAAATCTTATCTAGAAGACTTTGAATATGATCACTGGAAATTCTTCAAGTCGCCGGTGGGGATAAATATTTATGAACAGCAGACTGATGAGGAGTACTATTTTGGATATAGTATACCAGATAGATTCAGAGTCATTCTCATTTCCAAAGATGGAACGGTATATCTAAGTGAAGACCTGGATCCAAAGGAATTTAATGCCGATGTTACATATGATGTTTCAGCAGGAACTCTTATTGAGCATATAGAGGATAGAACCCTGAGACATGTTTTATATGTGGTGGCTTGTTTTATTCTGACGCTTGGATTTGAACTTTTGGTATTACTCATTTTTAGATATCCCTTTACCAAGAGGAATATAATTTCTTTCTTGGTGATCAATCTGATAACAAATGTTCCGTTTAATACTTTGCTGATCAATACCAGACCGAGTATTCCGACCATACTTTTATGGATATTGGCAGAGATAGTTATCATGCTGACAGAGAGTATATTCTATCTGATCGTTCTGAGAGACGCAGATGGAAATCCTCGCCGTGGAAAGAGCTTTGCTTATGGCGTGGTTGCAAATCTTGTAAGTGCTGTGATGGGGCTGGTAGTTCTATTTGTATATGCACTGATTGTTGGTTTATATGTCGGCTAGAAAGGACTTGTCCGGGCTGCGAAGGACTATGGGAAGGAGAATGGAGCGGACTTTATTCGTACTCAGGTCTTTCCTGGAAATGTGGATGGAATGCGCTTCTATGAGAGGAATGGCTTCTGCGAGATGATGAAAACTATCGAATGTCAGTCACTGGACTAGGGGGATGTAGATTTTATGAGACTTTGATCCGGATTTGAGATGATAAAGTGTTTGTAACAATTGGTAGTGACAAATAAGAAAGAATTTATACAAATTTAATAGATAATCTTTATAAAATATGGTATTATCTAGTCTAATTGAGAGGGCAGGAGAAACAGTTATGCCATATGAAAGTTATAAAACAGTAGAGGACTCCCGTACAGAATGGATGAAATGCATTCAGTACGAGGATATAAATGGAAATGACCGTCTCTTTGGTGGAAGACTGATGAGCTGGATGGATGAGGTTGCAGGTATAGCTGCCACGAGACATTGTGGTAGTTTCGTTACAACTGCAGCTGTTGATAATCTTCAGTTTAAAGCAGGGTGCTTTCTAAATGACATAGTGGTCATAAGAGCTAAAGTCACCTATGTTGGTCGTACTTCCATGGAAGTCAGAGTAGATGTTTACATCGAAGACAGGGAGAACGGAATGAGAAAGGTTATCAACAGGGCTTACTTTACAGAAGTTCAGGTTGATGCAGATGGAAAGCCACAACCACTTAAGTACGGGCTTAAATTAGAAACTGAGGTAGATAAGGCTGAGTGGGAAGGCGCTAAGAAGCGACTTGAAGTTAGAAGACAGCGTAGAGTTGAGGGATTTTAAGTGGGCTTCAGGATTTGAATATTTATCAACTGGTCTTAGACCGGCTGATTTATAGATATTATTTAAGTATTATTTTTATATCTCTTAAGGAGGGAAAAGGATGGAACTTAAGAAAAATCCACAGGATAACGGACAGCAGCCTGGCGGTGGATACTATCAGCAGAATCCAACAAATGGTATGCAGAGTCCATACGGACAGCCACAGGCTCCATATGGACAGACAAATTATAGTCAGTCACAGAATCCAAATGGCCAGGGCTATGGACAGCCACAGAATCCATACAATCAGGGAAATGGTTATTATAATCAGGGACCTCAGAATACACAGGATCCATATAATAATGCCTTTGGAGCTATGCAGACACAGGCAACATTTAACCAGAGTATGAACCAGACAATGTATAATGGTGCTCAGCAGGAATCAACTTTAGGAAATACAGTTGCAGCACTTACTGGTGCTATGGCAAACAGTGTATTAACATGTGCATTCCTGTATATGTTCATTGCGCTTCTTGTCACAGGTATTACTTCACTTATTGTGGCATCAAATCCAAGTTTAGTACTGGCTATCTTTGGTAGCAGAGTAGGATTCATTCTCATTTTCGCGATTGAGATTGGACTTGTATTTGCATGTAACTCAGCGATCAAGAGTAATAATATTACGGTATCCGCATTATTATTCTTTGCATTTGCAGTTGTAAATGGACTTACATTCTCAGTTATATTCCTTGTATTTACACTTACATCTATTGTTCAGGTATTCTTTATGACCGCAGTAGTATTTGGTGTTATGGCTCTCTATGGAGCAGTTACAAAGAAGGATCTTACAGGATGGGGACCAATTCTTCTTGCAGGCCTTGTAGGTATTATACTTGGTTCAATAATCAATATGTTTATTGGTTCAAGTGCGGCTGATTTTGCTATTACAATCATCGGTATTGTAGTATTTACACTTTATACAGCATATGATGTAAATAAAATTTTAAAGATGTCTCACATGAATTCAGGACTTTCAGTACAGGTACTTGGAATGTTTGGAGCTATGCAGCTTTACCTTGATTTCATCAATCTGTTCCTGAAGCTTCTCAAACTGTTTGGCAAGAGAAAATAAGTAAGAAACAAGATAAAAATAAGCGAAAATAGTAAATAATAAGTTAGATATATTTAACATTTGTAGTTGTGTAAAATGACAAAGTAGTTTATAATGTCACACGGAAATGTCACTGCCGTTTAGATGGCAGTTACGAATAATAATCATTCTATAAAGTTTACGGAGGTAACAACATGTTAGTTTCAGCAAAAGAAATGCTTGAGAAGGCTGTTGCAGGTGGATATGCAGTAGCACAGTTCAACATCAACAATCTTGAGTGGACAAAGTCAATTCTGCTTGAGTGTGAGGAGCTTAAGACTCCTGTAATCCTTGGTGTATCTGAGGGTGCTGGTAAGTATATGACTGGTTTTAAGACAGTTGCTGCTATGGTTAAGGCTATGGATGAGTCACTTGGAATTACAGTTCCAGTTGCACTTCACCTTGATCATGGTTCATATGAAGGTGCTAAGGCTTGTATCGAAGCTGGTTTCACATCAATCATGTTTGATGGTTCTTCACTTCCAATTGATGAGAACATCGAGAAGACAAAGGAACTCGTAGCTATCTGCCACGAGAAGGG
>CAMNGU010000054.1 GCA_946538525.1 uncultured Lachnospiraceae bacterium | reverse complement strand
CGGTTATGAGCCTTCTTCACTCTTTCTATTGTTGGGGAACAGTTGCAGTTATTCTTTTATCTACACTGTTTTTCAATGTATTTGGGATATCAAATTGGAAATGGATGGCATGTATATGGGCGCTATTACCTCTTTATAATATATATAACTTTATGACATGTCCTATTGAATATCTTGTGGAAGATGGACAGGGAATGTCTGTCAGCGAGCTCCTTAAATCCCCACTTTTCTGGACTGGGATTATACTTATGATATGTGCAGGAGCCTCCGAAATATCTATGTCTCAGTGGGCATCGGCATTTACCGAATCTGCACTTGGAATTGAAAAACGAATGGGCGACCTGGCTGGACCATGTATGTTCGCCGTAATGCAGGGAGTTAGCAGGGTGATCTATGGAAAATATGGAAGCCGGATTGATCTGACAAAATATATGATGGGATCGGGTGCTTTATGTCTGATATGTTATATACTGGCGTCAGTATCACATAGTCCATTTCTTAGTCTGGCGGGATGCATAATGTGCGGTTTTTCTGTAGGTATTATGTGGCCTGGAACAATCAGTATAATGTCAAAAAGATTACCAGTTGGTGGTACGGCAATGTTTGCACTACTAGCAATGGCGGGAGATATAGGCGGTTCTGTAGGACCAGCCGCAGTCGGTATAGTTACTCAGTCGGCAAATGATAACTTGCAGGTGGGTATGTTATCTGCAAGTATTTTCCCACTTGTATTGATTATGATGTTATTATTGATGAGAAGACAAAATGTATAACATTAGTAGAGGAAATGTTATTATAGGAAATGTTACTATAGGAAATGTTGCTATAGGAAATACAACTAAAGGTTAATGGCAAGAACTGATAGAATTTTGTAGGATAGTTTCAGAGGTGATGAAAATGATGTTCTCCGAAAAATTACAACAACTCAGAAAAAACAAAGGTTTAACGCAGGAAGAAATGGCCGAAAAAACTGGGGAGGAAATTATAGAGACTGATAGACTTTTAATGAGACGATTAAGGCCGGATGACTATATAGCAATGTCGGCTTGGGATATGGATGAAAGAGTATATAAATATTTGATGAGTCCTGTCTGCAAGACTCCTGAAGAACCACTCGCGTGGCTTCCGAAGAAGGATCCTACATCAAAAATCAATATCCTGATGTTGGTAATTAATAAAGAGGATGGACACGCTGTTGGTATATATGCATTAAACCATGAAGTTGAAAGAGATGTCTGGACTGTATCATATGTGAATAGATATGATGATTGGGGGAAGGGCTATACAACAGAAGGAATGATGGCATTTATGGAACATGCAGTAAGTGTTTATGGTGCACACTCATTTGAAGGTGAGTGCGCAAAAGAAAATGTGAGCAGTGCTAAGGTTTTGCAGAAGCTGGGAATGGTTTATGATCATAGTTCTTCATATTCAAAAAGCGATGGAAGTGCCACATTTGAATCAGATGTTTATGTTCTTGAGATTCAGTAGATTATTTTTTTCTATTCTTTGTAATATGACATAAGTGTCAAAAGTCAAAATGCGTTCCTGCTTGCAGGAAAAGCATGTTGAACTTTTGACACCCACATCATAATATTAATATAGAATAATAATTGAAGTATATAAGAGGGGTTTAAGAGGTTAAAATGGATAAGATACTTTTTCTGGCAGATTTACATGGAAATATGACAGCAACTTTAGCTCTTGAAAAGGAGATTAAGAAAATTGAGCCAGATGATATATGGTTTTTAGGGGACGCTGTAGGAAAAGGTCCGGAAAATGATAAGACTCTAGATTGGGTTCGTGAGAACTGTAATCATTTTGTTGCTGGAAATTGGGATATTGGTGTTGTAGACAGTGCTAAAAATCCAGGAGCGGATCCTTGGATGAATGAATTCTATTATAAGCAAATTGGAAAAGAACGCCTGGATTGGTTAGAATCTTTACCACTAGAAGATGAAGTTTTAATAAGTGGTATAAATTTTAGGATTTTTCATGGTAGACCTGTAGATATTAATTATCATACATATCTATCGATGGATGAGTTTAGACCTGGTTTCACAGATACAAAAGGAAAAATTCATGGAGGGTTTATCAGTGCAGATTGTCACACTCCTTATATACGAGAGATGGATTTGGGATATGCAATAAATACTGGAAGTGTTGGCAACTCTTTAGGAATTCCTCGCGTCCATGCTTTGCTTATAGAAGGAGAACTTGGGGCAGAAGAAGAGTCTCCTATAAGTTTTAAGATATTAAGTATTCCATATGATAACCAGCTGGCTGTCGAAATTGCGGATAATTATCCGAATCTTCCAGATAAAGAAGCTTATAAGAAAGAGCTACTTACAGGAATTTACAGAGGATAGATAAAGAGCATTTTTTTATTGACACTTATAATTATATTATCTAAAATATTGAACATAAATAGATTTTGAAATAAGAAACATAATCAAAATCAAATTTAAATTAAAAACGATAATCAAAAATATATCGAAAAATATATTTAAAAAATATAAAAAGAGATAATAAAATGTACTGGACAAATGTTAATGTACAACTGAAGAAAGGTTATGTACTTCTCCCTTAGGGGGATAGTGCGCCTATTTTCAGGTTATTTGTTTAGAACAAACCTATAATCACTATCTCCCAAAAGTTTGAAATGATGTCTTTAAAAGTACAAAAGACAAAAATGAAAAACATGTAAGGGAGATTTTTTTATGCTTAATCTTAAGAAACAAATTAGAACACTCTATATAACAGGTATTTTAGGAAATCTATCACTCACTGGTGCGTGGGTTGTGATTCTGGCGGCTCGTGGCTTTTCTTTGGTACAGATTGGTTTTGCCGAGACGCTATTTCATATAGTAAGTTTAATATGCGAGATTCCGTCAGGTATGTTGGCAGATATGTATGGAAGAAAGAAGATGCTGGTTCTTGGGAATCTTATGGCTATAACTGCTGATATCGTGATGTTTTTATCGACAGATTACTGGATGGTACTTCTTTCGATGCCATTTCACGCCATGGCTTATAACTTTGCTTCTGGTTCTGGGGAAGCACTGGCATATGATTCTATGAAAATGGAAGATAAGCAGGATGGTTATGAGAAATATGTTTCCAACCAATCAATCATATATAGAATAGCCAGTGGAATATCTACATTGGCTGCAGGACTTGCCCTGTATCTAGGATATAGAAAGTCATATTTTATCAGTGCCATAATGGGATGCATAACTCTTTGCTTTACTTTAAGTCTCTTCGAGATAAAGGGAGTTGTACAGGAAGATAAAAACTCATTGCTGAAGAAAATGATATTATTTTTTACAGATAGTCTAAAATTCTTGTATAATAATTCTAAAGCGGCAAAGCTTATGTTTCTTAATTCATTTGTGGGAGCAGTAGATATTCTTCTGCTTTTCTTCCTGCAAAGTAAGTTAAGGACAGCTGGTTTATCAAATTGGTTTCTAGGACCTGCGCTTTTTATTATGGAGCTTGGGGGAATATGCGGAGCTAAGTTGATACTAAAGACGAAGAAAGTAAAATATGTTAGAGTATTTATTATCTGTACTCTTGGGGTATTTACAGGAGTATTACTAGAACATACAGCTATAACATGGCTGATGGTGTTAGGTGGATTTATATCAGCCATGGCTGATGATGCCATCCAGATTAGGACGGATGCAAAACTTCAGGATATGTTTCCATCTGAGCAGAGAGCAACACTTATATCCATCTCATCATTTACATTTTCAGTGATTATGATTGTGCTTTCTCCTTTGGCGGGATATTTCTTTTCTATATGGTAGAGTGAAAAATAGATTAGGAGGATGATATGCATTATAGTGTACTTATAATTGATGATGAAAAAGAATTATCAGAATATACTGCCAGATATTTTAATATGTCTGGTGTAACAGCTCAATATGTACTAGATGCAAAATCGGCGGAGGAATTCTTTCAGGAGAATACCTGTTCATTGGTGCTTTTGGATATTAACCTGGGTGAAGATAGTGGCTTTGATCTGTGTCAGATGATAAGAAGAACTATGGATATTCCTATCTTTTTTATTAGTGCAAGATCCGCAGAGGATGATATGCTTCTGGCTCTCAGTATTGGTGGAGATGATTATATCTGTAAGCCATATTCTTTGGGAGTGCTTCTTGCAAAGGTTAAAGCAGAGCTGAAGAGATATGAGGATGCGCATGATATTCAGGATAAGTCTGATATAAAAGAAACTCCTTCAGATCAGAGTGCTGACAAGGTTGTTATGGGAAATGCAATCATCAATCTAAAGAAGGCAACGGTAGAAAAGGATGGAAAAGAAACTGCTCTAAAGGCCATGGAATATAAAATATTGGTTTATCTTCTTAAGAATAAGAATCGTGTTATTCCAAAAGATGAGATATTTGAAAAGATATGGGATACTCAGTTTGTTGGAGATGTGACGCTAAATGTGCATATTAGACATCTTAGAGAAAAGATTGAAGAAGATGCAGGTTCACCTCAGTTTATAAAGACTGTATGGGGAGTCGGATTTATGCTGGAGATATAGTATGAAACTAAGATTCTTGATAATTTATATAGTGCTTCTGCTGGGAGTTGGTGCATTTGGTTGTTATAAGATAAGTAGTGGATATTTTTCAAATGAGATTCCAACCCATACTACAGAGATAAATAGATGCCTGGTCAGGCTTTCTAATAATTGGGATGAGATTAGTGAGAAGCAAGATGTTCTTATTGATAAAGATGAGAATTTTGACTATGCAGTTTTGGATAATGATTCCAACCTTCTGATATATACCCGGGAGGATATGTCCAAAAGTATTTCCTCGGCTACATCTAATTATGATATTATTCGGGACATCGAGATAGTTCAGGATAGTCTGGAAGAGGAAGACGGAGCAGCAGAGAAAAAGGTGGTTGGAAAGCTGATAGTCCGTAATCCTAAGAAAGAACAGGAACAGAAGATGAACCAGAATATAGCCCTGTTTCTTTCAATTATCATAGCGCTTACTGCTCTTGTATTTATTTTATATTTTATCTATCTGAGAGTCAGAGTAGTAGCTCCATTTAATAAACTTAAAAAGTTTGCTTCCAGAATTGCTTCAGGTGACTTAGATACTCCTTTGGAAATGGATAGAGGTCATGTGTTTGGTGCATTTACTGAGAGTTTCGATATAATGCGTGAAGAACTAAAGGCATCTAGAGAACGGGAGGAGGCGGCAATTAAGAGTCGTAAGGAACTGGTGGCAGAACTATCTCATGATATTAAAACTCCAGTGGCTTCCATAAAGGCAATGGCAGATGTTATGAGTCTAAATGCAAAAGATGACATGGAGCGGGATACCATTGCTTCCATAAACAGTAAGGCAGATCAGATTGATAATCTGATATCAAATCTGTTCCACGCAACTCTTGAAGAACTTGAGCAGCTGGAAGTAAAACCAGAGGAAATGAATTCCACAGATATAATTCAGATGGTTCATGAAGCTGATTATCTGAAGAAAGTGGAAGAGCTTGATATTAAGGAAGTAGTTCTGTTGGCTGACAGACTGAGACTTAACCAGGTTATTAGCAATATTATTTCCAATTCATATAAATATGCTAATACGGAAATAAATATAAAGAGCTGGTTCGAAAAATCCAGTCCTGATTATTTAGTCATCGAGATAAGTGATAAAGGTGGAGGCGTTCCGGAGGATGAACTGGAACTGATCACGCAGAAGTTTAAGAGAGGGTCTAATGCTAGTGGTAAGGATGGCTCTGGACTTGGACTTTATATATCAGGATATCTGATGGAGAAAATGGATGGAAGTTTGGAATGCCGAAATGATTACGGCGGATTCGTTGTTTCTATTCGAATAAAAATTGTTTAAGGAAATTTAAAAAACGGACAAAGATTAAAAAAATTAATAGTATTATACTAAGACCATACAGAAACAAACTGTATGGTCTTTTTTATGGAAATGGATTTAAAACCTTTTTAGATTTAAGAGTAAAATAAAAGATTCGTATTTGGAGAAGAGATATGATCAAACTTGTTAAGGCAAATATTTATAAAGACAGAGCTGTTTTATCAGCGTTCCTCATGATAATTATTTTATCAGTAACACTATTTCATGTTGGTCGTATGGTGTCTATGTATAAAGCACTATATGATGAAAAATCAGAAACGAGTAACATGGGGGACTCATTTTCATTTGCACTTGGTGATGAGGAAACCATAAAAAATGAACTTGAGGGTATGGACGAGGTCAAAGAATATAGAATTGTGGATTTGATAAGAACAGGTGATTTCAAGATTGTCAAGGATCAGGCGAAGGACCGGACTATTGAGGAGTTGTTCTTTATTCCTGAGAATGAAATGAATGAATATATGAATCTAAATTTTATTGAAAGAGATACCAGCATTCAAGAAGCATGGATATATATAAATGTTTATACGGCATATTATAACAAACTAAAGGTTGGAGATAAGGTTGTTATAGGTTCGGATATTTTGGGAGAAAAAACATTTACTGTCGCAGGAATATATGAGGATCTCTTCTGCGGAAATAGTTATTCATATTATTCTTCGGTAATTGATAATGATTCTTTTGATAGACTTAAAGAAAAGTCTGATGATCTGATGAAAGAAGGAAAGGAGTTCTGCAGCTATAAGGGTATAAATGTAAAATATAAAAATCCTGATACGCTAGATGATGAATTAAAGACACAGAGTAAAAAACTTGAGGATGCAGGGATAAATAATTATGGATTCACAACAGTACTTGCAAAGACAGGTTATACAGGAATAATTAATATCCTTGCAGCTTTTATGGCAGCTTTCTCAGTCATCATAATTATAATCTGTTTCATCATGATCATCTTTACCATCAATAATAATATCAATAGGGATATAAAAAATATAGGTGCTCTTAGAGCAGTTGGATTTACCAATTCACAGGTTAGAAGAGCTATGATAATGGAGTATTCTCTTGTGGCATTGGTTGGAAGTGGAATAGGAATAGGACTTGCTTACGGGCTTTATCCACTTCTTGAAGATGCAGTAATAAGAGAAATTTCAGGAATGGTTTGGGAAGAAAAGTTTTATCCTATGATATCCATTCCAATTCTTCTGGGAATACTCCTGGGAATGATAATGATTACAGTCCTATCAACTATAAAGCTGAAGAATGTTCATCCAGCAACTGCACTGAGATTTGGACTTGCCTCTCACAGTTTTAAGAAGAATCATATTCCACTTGAGAAAACTCATGGTGGTATAAATGTTCTCTTGGCATTAAAGAGTACTCTTCAAAGTGCAGGGCAGAATATTATCGTTTTAGGTATCCTTTTAGCAGTATCATTTTTAACTGCATTTTCATGTATCCTGTTTTATAACACGAAGATAGATATAACCAAATTCCAAAGGCTGCTTCAGGGGGATGTACCAGATGCTTTTGTTACCATCAAGTATGAATCTCAGGATGAAATGTATGACATCATTGAGAAACTTCAGAATATGGAAGGGGTAAAGCAGGCTTACGGTCTTTCATCGGATACAGCGGAGTCAGGAGGGAATGAAGCAAATCTCCTCTGGGTGAGTAAACCAGAATATGTGTATTGCGGAGTATATGAAGGAGAGATGCTGAAGGAGGCAAATGAAGCTGTAATAGGAGGTGTACTGGCAGACAAGCTGGGAGTTGGAGTTGGAGATGAAATAACAATTGATTATAACGGTAACTCTAAAAGATTCCTTGTAACAGGTTTGCAGCAGGCGGTGTATGGATTTGGTGAAAGAATATATATATGTGATGGCGGTATGGAACTGCTGGGAGCTGTTCCAAACTATTCATACATTAGAATCAGACTGGAGAATCCGTCTTCAGAGAGTGTAGATGATTTTCTGAAAAGTGTAAAAAATGAGTTGGGTGATAATTGTACAGATACAGAAAATTATTATAGATATCAGCGCAGTAGAGATAACATGCCAGTTTATGCAGTAGGCTTTGTAATCACCATACTTATTGTGCTAAACATTTTTACAGTGATAATTGTTGTAAGGCTTCTTCTTAAGACAATATTTATTAGAAGAGAGAAGGAGTTTGGAATTAAAAAGGCTGTAGGCTTTACCAGCCGTCAGTTGAGACTGCAACTGGCACTATCTCTTGTTCCAGTAACCTTAACAGCAGCGCTTGCTGGAAGTGTCATGGGAAATGTATTAACTAACCCTCTTTTCAATGTTATATTTAAAAGCTTTGGAGTAGAAAATTCAAATCTTATTATAAATGGAATAACTATTCCTATAACTATAGTAATGGTAGCAGTGTTAGTTTTTGTAGTCACATTTATCATGTCAGGTAGAATGAAAAAAGTGTCAGCTTATAAACTAATACAAGAATAATAGATTGTGAAAAGGAGTAGATTATGAGCGGTAAAAAGGTCATTATAAAAACAGATAAATTATCCAAAAGTTTTTCAGTAGGTGGAAAGCAGCAGCATATTATCAAGAATCTGGATATGGAAATATATGAAGGGGACTTCACGGTTATCATGGGTTCTTCAGGCGCAGGAAAGTCAACACTTCTTTATGCACTTTCGGGAATGGATAAACCGACACTTGGTTCTATTGAATACTCCAATAAGGACATCACTAAAATGAATGATGACCAGCTTGCGGTATTTAGAAGAAAACACTGCGGTTTTATCTTCCAACAGGTGCATCTGGTGGACAGCATGAGCATTATGGATAATGCCATATCCACTGGAATGCTGACAGGCCAGAAGCAGAAAGATTTAAAGAAAAAGGCAGATGAGCTTTTTGAAAGAGTTGGAATATCAAAAGACTTAAGGGGGAAATTTCCATCTCAGCTTTCAGGAGGTGAAGCTCAGAGAGCAGCCATGGTAAGAGCCGTGATAAATGATCCTGATGTGGTCTTTGCTGATGAACCAACAGGTGCTCTTAACTCGGCGGGAGTAAAGGCTGTACTGGATGTTTTGACAGAGATAAATAGAAGTGGACAGTCTGTTGTAATGGTTACCCATGATATTAAATCTGCAAGAAGAGCTAACAGAATTATCTATCTTCAGGATGGTGGAATTGTAGGTGAATGTAATCCTGGAGAATATATCAGTGGTGACAAGGAGCGTCATGAAAAAATCAGAAAATTTCTTGGTGAAATGGGCTGGTAAATAATATTGGTATAATAAGTTGATTAAAATTTTATATGTACAAACTCTCTCCACCAAGTGAGTTATCGCCCAGTGACTATATCGTGTAGCGCTGGGCGATTTTTTTGTTTGTTTTAGATTTATACGATTTTTTTTAAAATTTAATGACTTTTTAAAAAGTAGTGTTTTATACTACATTCAAGCTCGGAGCAATAAAGTATGAAAACAGGAGAACAAAGCATGTTTTTCAGAATGATAAAAAAAGACTTAAAGGACAGTAAGGGACTGAATGTCATCATCCTTCTTTTCATGGTGATGGTGTCTGCTCTGGTTACTGCCAGTGCGCTCCTGATGTTTGCGAATGTCAGAGGTGTTAAGGTTTCACAGGAGAGATGTAAGCCTTATGATGCAGTGGTTATTTATAGCAAACTTTTAGATGATGCTGAGGGACAGCAGAAAGCCATGGAAGATGTTATATTGGCCAGGTTCCCGGATTCAAGGATAGAACATAACGAGTGTATTACGGTTAATTATACGAATTTTTACTATGATGGAATTGATTATGACTATCTGAATCAAAATTCAGGAAATAAGTTTTTTGCACTTATGAAGCAGCCGAGGAAGATGAATCTGGTTTATGATCAGAACAATAAGCCGTTTTCATTAAAGAATGGCGAGGTGGCTATACCATATTCGTTTTCTATGCAGGTAGGGCTTAAGGCAGGGGATGAAATATATATTACAGCGCCTTCGGGAAAACAATTTAAGTTTACCATTTCAGTGGTTACAAGAGATCCAATTCATGACTATATATATAGATTCCTCTTGTCTGATGCAGATTATGAAAAAATGAGTTATGAATGTCCACAGAAAGTAGGTTTAACTGGCTTTGACACGGAACAAGAGTTTACTGAAAATGACCGAAAAAATCTTAATTCGGACTTGGCAAAGGATGAGAAATATAAATATTATTTCGAATCCTGTCTCCCGGATGGACATATAGCAAGTAATGCTGCGCTTGTTTCTGTACTGATTACATTTTTCATGTTTATAACCTGTATATTTATGATACTGATCATCCTTTTTACTATCGGATTTACAATTAGATCAGCTATCAAGAAAGAGGAACGGGAGCTGGGAATCATGAAAGCTCTTGGAACGGATTCGGTTTCTTTCAGATGGCTTGTTGCAGCAAAGTACATAGCATTTTCAATCGCTGGAGGATTTATAGGACTGTTTATCGGTATAGTTATGGGAAATGCCCTGATAGGACGTTTCTATTACAATATATCCTACTCACTTAGTTGGGTTGACTATCTAGTAGCAGCTATATCTGCTTTACTGATCATTGTAGTGGTAATCCTCTTCATCCTGTTTTCGATGAGGAGATTAAATAAGATATCAGTTATGGATGTCCTTCATGGAGAAACAAGGTCGGAAAGGATTAAACATAGTGACCATTTTAGTTTAAGTAAAAGAAGTAAGATGCCTCTACCACTATTTCTGGCACTTTCGGATATATTTGGTAATTTCAAGAGATACATACTTCTATTTATAGCATTTGCTATAGGAAGCAGTGTGGTGCTTATAAATATTCAGGTTAGAGATACAGTAATAAGTTCTGATTTTTTATATAAGTTTTATACATGGAAGAAGCTTGAGGCTGTAACTATGTTAGATTCTAAAAAGTATGAAGAGCTGACGAATGGAACCGACAGAGCTGATATCTTTAAGAGAAACATTAGTTCTCTTATGGAACAAAATGATATCTCTGCAACTGTAGAAACCAAAGATTTCCAGAATGCAAAAATGATTTTTGGTGACGAAGCTGAAGCAATATTACTTTCATTTAACTTTGATCCAGAGGGATTGGTTATAAGAGATGGCGGCCAATATCCTGAGCTTCGAAATGAAATTCTTATGGATTATCATACAGCCAGTACTCATGATGTGAATATAGGAGATAAGGTATTAATATCCTATAACAAGTATTCTGAGGACCGCCTTACTGTAGAAGAAACACAGGAAGAATTTGTGGTAACAGGTTTTATTGATAGACTCTCATCATTTAATGACAAAGATGTAATTATGTCGGCAGAGTTTAATGATGCAGAATCCGAAGGATGGGATGTGGTAGGTTTCACATTGGATGTACCGGATTCAGAGAAGAAGGCCGAGTATGCTAAGCTTGATAAATTGTTCGAGGGACAAATGATGTCGGATGATGAGATGATAGCGGCATTTCTCGGAATGTATGATGTACTATTCTCATTTCTTCGTAATATGATGATGATAGTTGTAACGGGCGTCCTTGGATTTCTGATTGTAATGTATCAGACAGTATTTATGAAGGATGAGGAACCGGAGATAGCTCTTCTTATGAGCACTGGGGTGGATGAAAAAACAGTGAAGAGATGGCAGTTCATAAGAATGATGATCCTTTTTGCAACTGCTACGATAATTGCACTGATTTTTACACCTTTAGTTATATCCCGGGTAATCGGTTTATTATTTAACGCAATGCTTGGACTTACGGGATTTGTATTTAGCGGAGGAGTGCTTCTATCAATAATATGGACAGTATTTATATCGATGTTTATTGCAGTAGTTATGATGCTCGTGATAAGAAAGATCAGAAATATCGAAATATGGAGGATTAGAAATGAGTAATAAGGTTTTAGAGGTTAAGGATCTGTGCAAGACCTATGTGATAGATGAATATAGTAACAATGTGCTTCAGAATGTTAACTTCAGTATGGAGGAAGGCGAGTTTGTTTCAATAATGGGTCCTTCAGGTTCGGGTAAGTCAACTCTGCTTTATACAGTGAGTGGTATGGACAGTATGACTTCAGGCGATGTTACATTTGACGGAGAAGATATATCTAAGCTGGACAGGAAAGCTATGGCCAAGGTTCGTCTTAATAAGATGGGGTTCGTCTTCCAGCAGATGTATATGATGAAGAAGCTGAATATAATGGATAATGTGATCCTTCCGGGATATCAGGCTAAGCAGAAGCCAAGAGCTGAGGTTAATAAGGATGCCGAGGCTCTTATGAGAAGACTGGGTATTATTGATACTGCAGACAGATTTATTACAGAGGTATCAGGTGGTCAGCTTCAGAGGGCATGTCTTTGCAGATCACTTATCAATAGTCCTAAGATGGTATTTGCAGATGAACCAACTGGTGCCCTTAATCAGAAGGCATCTATGGAAGTGATAAGAGAGCTGGTAAATGCCAATAGAGAAGGTACTTCAATCATGATGGTAACTCATAGCGAAAAAGTTGCCAGCTGTAGTGAAAGAGTGATCTTCCTTGTTGATGGAAATATCCAGGGAGAGCTCGTCCTTGGAAAGATGGAATCAGAGGATGACCTTCCAGTACGTGAGAGAAAACTTAGAAACTGGCTGCAGGAGCGTGACTGGTAGAACTAAATATATAACCGCGAATGTCATTCTGAATGTCATTCTAAGTGTCATTCTGATAGAAGAGAAGAATTTTAAAATATGAAAGAGAATATAGTATGAAATATAAAAATAGTAAAATTTCAAAAATAACCACTTTGGCCCTTTCAGTTATTCTCGCAACCGCTCTCACAAGCTGTGGAAAGATGGAAACCTATGAAGATTTCACATTCCCGGAATCTGTAGAGAGTAATCTGTCTGAAGTTTCTAACACATATGTTGAGAAACCAGCAGAATATGGGGAAGAAGGAACATCTGATAAGATACTAGCTACATTTTCCTCTGCTGATGGAGCCTGCGTAGTAAATAAAATGGAGCATTATTATGATGTGACACTGGACTTCGAAAACCATACACCAGAGGAAGTAGGAAAAGCCTATGCTGAGGAGGTAATGGAAGCATATCCTGAGATTCACGAGGTAATGGAACCATATATATATGAAAATATATATTGGGGATTTCCTGCTTTACTTGATGACTTTGATCCGGTATGGGACAGAGTCTCCTATCTTGCGAAAACAGTAGAAGAAGACCCGAAGCTTTCTGATTACTGGAAGGAACTGGATGCGTATGCCGAGGCGATTTCCGGAGGAGTACATGGATATGCAGAAGATGGTCATATCAGCTATGAAGAAGCAGTGACCTTCAGTTTTATTCCCGAAGCCCTCAGAGGAACTGCATGCTCTGCCCTTTCCCTATGGGGAGACAAGACAGAAACTGGTGACAGAATTACTGTTCGTCTGCTGGATTGGAATCTTGGAACTGAGTATCAGATGTGCAAAGTTCATTCTGTTATTCATGTAAAGAAGGGGGAAAGATCTTACACCGGAATTTCATTTTTCGGATTTGAAAGTATTGTTTCTGCAGTAAATGATGATGGTGTATTTGCTGGAATTCTTGATGTAGGAAGCCGAAATGAAACCTATATCTATGAGAATAGAAGATGTTACACTTATGATCTAAGATATGCTCTTGAAGAATTTGATACAGCCAAAGAGGTTGGTGATTTTATGGTGGGGAACAGTGCAAACTATACCTGGAGTCATAACCTTATTATTTCGGATGAGAATTCCAGTTACTGTGCTGAGGATGCTGTTAGCCAGTTGCAGGAGAATGGTAAAGGATATTCTGTACTTCGTGATAATGAGACTCCGCTTTTAAGTGGACTTACATGGGATAATCCGGACAGCCTGTGCGTTGTTAATTCATTTGCCGCGAAGGGAAATCAGGATTATCTTTATCAGGATGGTGATGCAGTAAGATGGAACAAATATAATGAATGGGTTGGTGCTGAGGATAAGTTTACTGTAGGCGAACTAAAGACTACATTAACTCAGGAAAAGGTAAATCAAGGTCAAAAAAAAGATGAAGCATATGTTGTCAATGTAAGGAATACTGGAACCGCGCAGATGATAATTGTGGATTATCATACTGGAAAGGTTCAGGTGGCATTTACACCGGATAGCGGTCCATCAGATGATGTGCTGTTTACAGATATAGGTAGTTATTAATCTTACTAAGTTAGCCACCATAATCTTATGACATTGGTCGGGAGGTTGTGGTGGCATTTCTTGAAATTATAAAGAATATTTGTGTATAATCAATAGTGTTTTAGGTTAGTTGTACAAGTTTGCTGGAGATATAAAAGGTGAATCTAACATGGCGAAATGCTTTACATGGTTTTAACACAGAAATAATAAGGAGATTTTATGACAGACATTCTCATAATTGAAGATAATGAAGATCTTGGACAACTTATATCAGATTTTCTAAAAAAAGAAGGGTGGACTATCCAGTGGGCTAAAAGCGCAGAGGATGGTCTTCTTCTGCTTGAGAAGGAATCATTTAAACTGCTTCTTCTTGATGTAATGCTTCCTGGAAAGGATGGATTCCAAACCCTTAGCGAGATTAGAAAAAACCGGAATCTTCCTGTTCTTATGATGAGTGCAAAGACTGATGATGAGAGCAAGATTCTTGGTATGGACATTGGAGCAGATGATTATGTAGATAAGCCATTTTCTATTCCTGTTCTCACTTCTAAGATTAAGGCACTTATGAGAAGAACTTATGATATTGCAGAGGAAAAAGAAATCCTTTCGGCAGAAGGAATAACTGTGGATATAAGTGCAAGAAAAGTATTTAAGGGCGACGATATAGTTGATGTGAAGGGAAAGGAATTTGACCTTCTTGTTTTTCTGATGAAAAATCGAGGAAAGGCGCTTAGAAAAGAAACAATTTTCAATAATGTATGGGGTGACAGCTGTTTTAGTGAGTTATCTTCCTTAGGAGTATATGTGAGCTGGCTTCGCGATAAGATAGAAGATAATCCAAAGGAGCCGAAATTGATTAAAACTGTTTATAAGGTTGGATATCAATTCGGGGAAACATCATGAGAGCGTATATTGTTAGGCTGATGGCTGTGATTCTCATATTTCTATTTATTTCTATACTTGCAAATGTATTTGGTCATAAGCTTATAAATAAAAAAATGTCTCAGAGAAATGTGGTTGTTGATCGAATTAATGTTGAGATAAAAGAAAAAGTTACAGAAAAAATTTCAGCGGGGGTTCTAACAAACTCTGTAATTGGGGATAATGTTATAGATACAGAGCAGATAGTTAATGATGTTTTTTTCTTAAAGAAAAACCAATGGGAAGCTCTTTATGGAAAAGAATCTTGTCCTGAAAATGTAAAACTTCTTGTACTAGATAATTATGAAAGCTATCAGGAGACCATACTTGCTTATCAAAATGAAAAAAAACCTCGATATAATAAGAATGTTGAGATAGGTGGAGATGGTTCAAAAATTCGTGGTATCTACACTTCAAATGATTACCTGATTGGAATAGTGGAGTATGAATTTAAGGATACAACCTATAATAAGATAATCATAATTATGAATATATGTCTTGCAGCTGTTATGCTGCTGGTGCTTATTTATAGTCTTTGGATTTACCGAAAGGTTATTGTTCCATTTAACCGACTTTCTGATTATCCTGAGAGACTTTCAAAGGGTGGTACCATAGAGAAACTGCCAGTCTCAAGAGATAAATTTTTTGGAAAATATGCATGGGGCATGAATATGCTTTCGGATAAGCTGGAGAATGATCAGGAGACAATTCGGAGGATATCGGATGAGCATCAAAAATTGGTTACAGTTTTGGTGCATGGTATTAAAACCCCTGCTGCGAATATAAAGCTTTTTTCTGAGGCTATTGCTACTGGACTTTATGATCCTGAGGGTAAGATAAATGAGAAGGATGCGGAACTTGCTGGCAAGATTGAGAAGAATGCCGATGAGATAGAGCGTATTGTATCTCAGGCTGTAAATGCAGCGAATGAAGTTATATTTGAATATAATCCGGATGTTAAACCATTTTATAGAAATGAAATCGAAAGCTATATTAGAGATGAATATGGCAACAATCTTAAAGTAAATAGAATTCCGTTTAGTGTGGAAGCAGAGGGAAATCCACTTATTCAAAGTGACCTGGACGGAGTCTGCAGAATCATCAGGCAGCTGGTGGATAATGCGATTAAGTATGGGGATGGAACAGGTATCACCTTGAAGATGAAAAAAACTGATGAAGGAAATTTCATTTCCATATCCAATAAAGGAGAGACACTTCCTGAGAGTGAACTTCCATTTGTTTTTAATAGTATGTGGAGAGGTTCAAATTCAAGGGATGTTAAGGGCAGCGGTGTTGGTCTTTATGAGGCCAGGTTTATCGCAAGAAAGCTAGGGGGCGACCTTAAAATGCGTGGCGACGAAAACGAAACTCAAGTCACCCTATTTCTCCCCAGTGCATAAGGTGCCTGACCCCATTACAAATGTATTACGAAAAGGGTAGATAACTTAACAATTGCGTAATGGTGCCTGACCCCCTTACATAGGGGGCGGGCATTTTTAGTTGACAATCAGATTTACAGGTGTTAATTTATGAATGAACATTTATTCAGTGAACAAATTTTCATTATTCGAATACGAGGAGTATTGATATGCCTAAGAATGAAGAAAAATGTAAGCAAATGAGAGAGGATATGAGGGATAGAATCCTTAAGGAATCATCACTGTATTTTGCTAAAAATGGTTTTGGTGATACGAAGATAAGTGATCTGGCGAAGCATATTGGAATTGGTCAGGGGACTATATATTTATATTTTAAGTCCAAGGAAGAACTCTTTGAGGAAATCAGAAAAGCTGCGGATAATAAGGAGGAAGTTTTGAAGCTCAAGCTTCTTTCAAAACTTCCAATTCCAGCAAAAGATAAGATAGATAGAATCTCTAAAGAGGTAATCAAGAAGCTTAAAACTGATGAAGATTATAAGGTGAAGATTACCATTTATACTCAGCTGCTTCTAGAGAAGGAAGACGAAATGTACTCTAGTGAAATGTATAAGGAGCTAGCGAAGATCATCAGACAGGGGCAGAAAGAAGGTAGTGTGGTTGAGGGAAATGCAGTCTATCTAAGCGATCTTTATTGGGGAATAGTTTACCTCAATTCTCTAAAACTTCTATATATGGAAAATCATAAACTAGTTACAAAAGATACTTTAAACAGGTTATTACTTAAAGATAAGTAAGAAGATTTGTAAGAGGATATGTAAGGAGATATGTAAGGAGGAAATATGGCAAAAGTTGCAATCGTTACTGGAGCCACCGGCGGACTGGGAAAGGAATTCATCAAGGCATTAAGAAAAAATGACGAGATAGATGAAATCTGGGCAGTAGGGCGAAATGAGAAGAAACTCAATGAACTAAAAAAGAAATGTTCCAAGATTCGTCCTGTTATTGCTGATTTTAGTACAGATGGAGTTGAAGTTATTAAGCAGAAAATACAGGAAAAAATACAAGCGAATAATGACGACATTCGACTTCTCATCAACAACGCTGGAATTGGATATATGGGGGATTTTGATAAGCAGGGTACGGAAGATATCGAGAAACTTTGCAAGATTAATTGCAGTGCCCCTGCAGCTCTTATGTCACTCTGCATTCCGTATATGCGTACAGGAGCAAAGATTATAAATGTTTCGTCAGCATCTTCATTTCAGCCTAATCCATATCTAAGTATGTATTCAGCCAGTAAAGTGTTTCTAAAAAATCTTTCCAGGGCTGTAAGTGTTGAGCTGAAAAGTCGTGGGATTACGGTAACATGTGTTTGTCCTGGATGGATAGATACGGAGATGCTTCCTGATGAGAAGGATGGTGAAAAGATACATTATACTGGGAAAATCAGTGCTGAAAAGGTGGTAAAAAAGGCTTTGAGAGATTGCAAAAAGGGGAAGGATATTTCCACACCAGGAGCCTTTGCAAGTTATTTTAGAATCTATTCAAAAT
>CAMNGU010000053.1 GCA_946538525.1 uncultured Lachnospiraceae bacterium | reverse complement strand
GGACCCCCAGCTACTGAACCAGCGTGCGTATATGGAAAAAGGAAAGCAAGTTGGAACCCCAGCTATTTAACCAGCGTGCGTATATGAAAAAAGAAAAGCAAGTTGGAACCCCAGCTATTTAACCAGCGTGCGTATATGGAAAAAGAAAAGCAAGTTGGACCCCCAGCTACTGAACCAGCGTGCGTAAATTGCGTATAAAAAAAGAAAACCAAAAAGAAACCCCAAAATATAACAAATAAGAAAACAAATAAGAAAATAAACAAGAAAATAAATAGATTCTAATATACAGGAGAAATTATATGGAAACTATCAAGACAATAGATTATGAAGAGGAGATGGGGCAGGACTATGTGGACTATGCCATGTCCGTTATCACTGACCGAGCTCTTCCTGATGTAAAGGATGGCCTGAAACCGGTTCAGCGCCGAGTTATCTATTCACTTTCAGAGCTCACCAGATCCGACAGTCCACATCGTAAATGTGCCCGTATCGTCGGAGATACCATGGGTAAATATCACCCTCATGGTGATAGCTCTATATATGAGTGTTTGGTTAATCTTGCTCAGAGTTGGAAGCTTCCAATTCCTCTTGTGGATCCTCATGGAAACTTTGGTGATGTGTCAGGTTCTGGTGCAGCTGCCATGCGTTATACTGAGGCGAGAATTGCTAAGTATACAGAGGAAGGGCTGAAGGATCTTAAGTTCTGTGAATTTATGCCAAACTTTGATGGAACTGAGAAAGAGCCAGTGCATATTCCATTTCTCATTCCTAATATGCTCACTTCCGGAGCAACAGGTATTGCAGTTGGTATGGCAACAAATATTCCAACTCATAACCTTGAAGAGATAGCAAATGCTGAGATTGCATATATTGATAATCCAGACATAACAACAGAGGAGCTCCTGGAGTTTGTTAAAGGTCCGGATTTTGCTACGGGCGGAATTATAAATGTAGATAAGGACACACTTCTTCAGATATATGAAACTGGTCTAGGTAAGATCAGAGTAAGAGGAAAGGTTGAGATTCGCGATGCAGGTCGTGGTAGAAAGTCTATTTGTGTAACCGAAATACCAGTAACCATGATAAATGGTACTGAGAAGTTCCTTAATACTGTGGCTGATCTGGTTCGTCAGGGCAAGCTTCCTGCAGTAGTGGATATCGCTGATCGTGGTGACAAGAATGGTGAGTGTCTATGCATTGATGTAAAGAAGGGTACGACGGATGAAGAGATAGAGAAAATCCTGAATCTTCTTTACAAGAAGGCAGGTCTTGAGGAAAACTACAGTATCAATATGAATTGTATTTATAATCACAGACCTGAGGTTATGGGCCTTAAGAGAATCCTTGAGTGCTATACAGAATATAAATGGGAAGTTTATACAGAGAAATATAACCGCTTGCTGGACGCAGAAAGAGATGTTCGTGAGATTAAGTCCGGACTTCTTGAAGCGGTTGATGTAATAGACCTGATTATTGAGATTCTTAGAGGATCAGCTACAACAAAAGAGGCAAAGGAATGTCTTATGTTTGGTAAGACAGACAATATCAAGTTTAGATATAAAGGGTCTGTTGCTGATGCCAAGGAATTACATTTTACTGAGAAGCAGACAGATGCAATTCTTGCTATGAGACTTCAAAAGCTCATTGGTTTGGAAATCGATGTGTTGAAGAAGGAACTGGAAGAGGCAGAGAAGAAGATAGCTAAGTACGAGAAGCTTCTTAAGTCAAATGCTGCTATGAAGAAGCAGATGATTGCAGATATCGAGGACTTAAAGAAGAGATATGCAATCCCAAGAAGATCAGTTATCGAGAATCTTGGTGAGGTTGTAGTTGAGAAGGAGAAGGTTGTTGCAACAGAAGAAACAATTCTTTTAGACAGATTCTTCTATATCAAGTCTGCCCCAAGAGCTGTATTTGAAAAGAATCCTGAAGTTGTTAGAAAATTTGATCTAAATGTTATGTCAACCGATAGGATTGCGATTTTCGACAGCGAAGGAATGGTACATATCATTAAAGTTTCAGATATTTTAAAGAAGCAGACGAAGAAAGATAAAAAGTTCAGGATTACGGATAAGGGTATTCAGATATTTGAATTCTGCGGTATGAGTCATACAGCAGATGTTGTGGCTATGATGAATGTTTCCGAGATGAATCCGGCAGGAAATCTTGAATCGGATTCTGCCACAATCGCTCTTGAAGCAGCAGGTGTTAAGGCTCCATTTTTATTAACTGATGATGGAAGCATCGCAGGATATAAAGGCGTAAACTTAGTATTTGTAACCACTGAGGGTAAGGCGAAGAGAGCAAATGCAGCACTCTTTGATACTAGCAGAAAGACAGCTCAGGCTATTAAGGCAGAGGTTGTTTATGTTGGTTATGAAGGTGAATATATAGTTGCTGAGACGGACAATGGTTACTCCATAAAGGTTAAGACGGACGAGATACCTGTTCAGGGTAAGGGCGCTGGCGGCGTGCAACTCATTTCCCTGAGACGAGGTGACAAGGTGGCTAGTGCTATATCAGCTGGAAATGATGCTGAATTTAATGGCATTTCCCTTTCGGACATGAAGGCGGTTAAGCGTGGCGGCAAGGGAAACAAGAAGGGCAAATAATAAGAGTAAATAACTTTCCAAACATATAGTATATAGGAGAATATAATGGCAGGTAAAAAAGTAGATTCATACGATAGCGAGGCGATAAAGGTCCTGAAGGGACTGGAGCCAGTTAGACTTCGTCCAGGTATGTACATCGGAAGTACAGGAAGAACAGGCCTTAATCACCTTGTGCAGGAGATTATAGATAATGCGGTGGATGAGCATTTGGCTGGTTACTGCAAGAATATTTATGTTTCACTGAATGAAGATGGCTCAGCTACAATCGAAGATGATGGTCGAGGAATTCCTGTTGATCTTCATCCAACGGAGAAGAAGAGCGCGGAGCGTGTTGTATTTACAGTGCTTCACTCCGGTGGTAAGTTCAATGATTCCATATATAAAATTAGTGGTGGTCTTCACGGTGTAGGTTCAGCAGTTGTAAATGCGCTTTCTAAAAAGCTTATCGTTGATGTATTTCGAGATGGCATGGTTTACCATGACACTTATGAATATGGAAAGCCAAAGACTAAGCTTATTGATGGTCTGCTTCCATGTGAGCCATGTGTTCCTGCGAAGAAGACAGGAACCAGGGTAACACTTTATCCTGACGATACCATTTTTGAGACTGTGAAGTTTAAGTCCAGTGCAATTCGCCAGAGAATTAAAGAGACTTGTTACCTTAACCCAGACCTTACGATTACATTTGTAAATAAGCGCGACGGTTATGAGCCTGAAGTATTCCATCAGCCAGGTGGACTTACCGCTTTTGTTGAGGATATTTCCAAGGATTTAACTAAGACATCTCCAGTGGTTTCACTGAAGGGAGAGAAAAATGGCATCGAGGCAGAAATTGTTTTCGTATGTACAGAGGATGGTGATGAAAATGTTATCGGCTTCACTAACAACATCACGAACCCGGAAGGTGGTACACATGTGGCTGGTTATAAGGCTGCATTTGCGAAGATCATAAATAACTACGCTCGTAATGAACTGGGGGTTCTGAAGGAGAAGGATTCCAACCTTTCAGGTGCCGATATCAGACAGGGAGTGCAGGCTATCATTTCCGTAAAGCATCCTAATCCACAGTTTGAAGGTCAGACAAAGACCAGACTTTCAAACACAGATGTAACACCAGCGGTGGACGCTATAATGCGTGAGCAGCTTACGGTTTATTTTGACCGTAACTACGATGTCTTGAAGGATATCGTGGATAGAGCAGTTGAGACTGCAAAAGAAAAGGCAAAGAATAAGACAAAAGTAAATCTGAATAGATTCTCATTTGAGGGAAATGGAAAGCTTGTCCGTCAGGAAAGTAATGAATCTGAGAAATGTGAAATCTTTATCGTCGAGGGTGATTCCGCGGGTGGTTCTGCAAAGTCGGCCCGTAACCGTAAGTATCAGGCAATACTTCCTCTTCGTGGAAAGATTCTGAATGTGGAGAAAGTACCAGTCGGAAAGGTGCTGGAGAACAAAGAAATCCAGGCGATGATCAACGCATTTGGCTGTGGTTTTGGAACAGGATTTGGAAATGATTTTGATATCGAGAAGCTGAATTACGATAAGATTATAATCATGACGGATGCCGATGTGGATGGCGCGCATATTGCAACCCTTCTTCTCACATTTTTCTATAGATTCTATCCTGAGCTTATAACAGAAGGACATATCTACATTGCCATTCCTCCACTTTACAGAGTTGGAGAGGGCAAGAAAGCAAAGTACCTTTACTCAGATGAAGAGCTTGAAAAGTATAGAAAATCTCACGATGGAAAGTTCCTTATCCAGCGTTACAAAGGACTTGGTGAGATGGATGCCAGCCAGCTCTTTGAGACAACCATGGATCCGGAAAACCGAGTGCTGAAGCAGGTAATGATCTCAAGTCGTGCAGAAGCTTCATCCATAACCAGTACCCTCATGGGCAGCGAGGTAGCACCACGCCGCCAGTACATCGAGGAGAACTCCAAGGATGCCAGAGTCGACTCATAACCCCCAAAGGGTGCCTGACCCCATTACAGAAATGTTAAATAGTGTAACACTTTCGTAAAGGTGCCTGACCCCCTATTCCGATATAAGTGTCAATTATTGACACCAATGAAAAAACCTCTTTCGGTATAATTGATAGAGGTTTTTTTATTTGAATTTGATGAACAAGAAATAGGAACAGGAGGTTGTGTGTATGGATGAAAATAACATGAACTTTAATAATGTAAACAATCCTGAAAATAGTAATTCGGAAACGAAAGGACTGGGGATAACAGGTCCGCAGAATTTCGATACCAAGGAATATACCAGTCCATATATTGACCCGAATTATAAACCGCCACGACCTAAGAAAGCGGAGTCATCTAATCTTGGAAAATGGGCATTCGCCCTTTCTTTACTTGGCTGTACAACGATTATTGGAGCTATACTTGCTATAGTTGATATATCGAAAAAAGATGGGAAAAAGAAAGACTATGCCATAGGTGCACTATGTGTATGTGGAATATATTTTATTGTGTTTGCTGTAGGAAAAATCAAAAAAACAAATACGAGAAATACAAATGAAACTGTTACTTCCACCCAGGTGCCGGGGGATGATACGATTTCGGTTGATGATGTTGCTGAGGTGACTATAGAGGTGACCGCAGAGGCAACCACGGAAAATGCTACTGTAGATGAGTTATCTGATGAATATATTCTTTCTTGTGAGAGAGATAGTATTGCTAAAGATGGATTTGATTCTTCAACAAATAATGTTGTTTCACTCCAGGGGTATGAATTTGAGGTACCTGATTACTTTAATGATTATACAACGCGTTATGTTGTAGAAGATGATCAGGATAGAATGAAAGATTTTCGAACTACCGAAAAAAGTAGTGAACATGTTGTATTAAGGGTTTTGATAGATGATTTAGGAAATAATATTTATGAGGATAGAGAAAAACTAGCAGAGGAATTTGCTGGACAAGTCGGATATATTTCTTATGAAACTAATGATGTTGTTGTTTCAGGGATGAATTCAATTGAATTGTCTGGAAAATTTCGAAAAGAGGGCGATGAACAAACATATGTTGGTGATCAGTATCATGTACTAATGTATGATTCATCAAATAATAAAATAATTATAATTGGAATATTTGAAACATTTGGTACTTACTATGATTATATTGATGATGTGAAAAAGATAAGTAACAGCTTCAGATATGTCGGTTCCTCAGGTGTAAGTCAGGATTTCAAAGACATGTTGGATGCTTACGAGGAATTCATGGATGAATATATTGAATTCATGAAACTATATAATCAGAATCCAACGGATGCTGAGCTGATGAGCAAATATTTCGATATACTTACAGAATATACACAATATGCCAGCACGATCTCAAAGCTTGAAAATTCAGAAATGACAGACGAGGAAGCGGCTTATTATCTTGAGGTTGTTAACAGAGTAAATCAAAAACTAATTGAGGCTGGTATTTCTAATTAGTGATAAAATAACATAATAATGGATACTTGAACGAGGTGGAAGTTTTGAATACAACAGATGATTTAATGAATAAACTGAAAAATGATGTATCAGACGAAAGGGCATTAAAAGAATATTTGGAAAAAATCGCAAAGCAACCTGATAATCCAAGAGCAACATTTGCAGAGTTCTACGGAAAAAAGCTTCAGAGTAAAGGGTTGACGAGTGGAGATATTGAGAGACTTACAGGTCTTGAACATGCATTTTGTAATAAAATGATAAATGGAAAAGTCAGCGTTACGAGAAATAACCTGTTGGCATTAACAATAGCGGCGGAGATGAATATAGACGAAATTGAAAAATGCCTGATACTTACTCAAAATGGAGCATTGTATCCTAAGGACTCAAGAGATGCAGTCATAATATATGCGATTAATCGAGGACTTTCGCTTGCCGAAACCAATAGTTTGCTTTATTCTAAAGGTATGGAGCTCTTAGGGCAGATCAAAGAATAGAGGTTTCGTTGTAACATGGATGCAGTTACATATATAAATACAACTTATACGATCATTTCGGATATTAGTCCGAAAAACTACGCAAAGCTTGCCCGAAATAACATTGACGGCAAGCTTTATGTTTTGAAGTTCCTCAAAGCTTACGATGTAAATGTGTATTTTGCGCTTCAAAAATTAAATGTAAATGGTATCTCCAAAATATACGAGGTTCTGGAGTCGCCAACTGGTCTTTACATAGTAGAAGAGTATATAAATGGAGTTACTCTAGAGCAGAGATTTCAGAATCTAAAGCCAAATGATAATCCTGCTGTACTTCTTACAAAATGCATCAATCAGGTTCTTTATACACTCAAATTCTTGCATGATCTGAGTGTTCCAATCATCCATAGAGATATAAAACCCGATAATATTATGTTAACCGATGATGATACGGTTAAGCTTATCGACTTTAACATTTCCAGAGGCTTTACAGGGCAGACAGAGCATGACACCATAGCCATGGGAACCAGTAGTTTTGCAGCACCTGAACAGTATGGCTTTAAGGAGAGTGATTCTAGAACAGATATATATGGGGTAGGAGCTACCACCAAATATGTCATGGAAAAATACGGGATATCATCTGCGCTGCTAAATGGATTTGTAGCGAAAGCGACCTCATTTAGCCCAGATGCCAGATTCGCGACCGCCGAAGAAGCCATATATTACCTTGAACATAATGGTACCTCAAAAGAGGAGGCTGAAAGTTGGAGGAGATTCCTGCTACCTGGTTTTAGAACCGGAAAAGTATCCCACATGTTGATTGCTAGTTTTTCATATGTAATTATGTTCGTTCATACCTTTAATACCGTGAGAATTCAAAATTCCTCAACAGAGTATAGAAGTGGCCAGTACATGCTCACGCTGGTTCTCATCTGGTCCTGGTTTATCCTGTTCAGTGGCTTCTCATTTAACTACCTTGGTGTGCATAAAATCTTCCACATCGACAAGCTGACCGGAAGAAAAAAACTTATGGCCATCCTGGGAGTCGACTTCCTGATCCTGGTCATAACACTTCTGATCGGCGCATTCTTCGTCAACAAAGTGTAACATTTATGTAATGGTGCCTGACCCCATTACAAAAATGTTACATTTTTCATTTGCCTTGCAACACTTGGACACTTATTGTGCTCTATATCTTTGTGAATAAATAAAAGAGAATTCCAGGAGGATGACCAAAAGTATGAAAACTGAATGTAAAACATGGAAAATGAAGCGATTACTCAGTTTGGCACTGGGAGTTGCATTCATCTTAAGCATTTTATTTCCGGGTTCATTTGAAGTAAATGCTGCTGGAGCAAAGGAGTATCTTGCTAGCGAATATGCAGGACATCATATCATTAATAATGGTGATACAGTCATAATTCTTGATAAGGATGTAACATTTGGAGTCATCGCTATAAATGATGGATCTTTAACGATTAAGAATAAGGCTGGAGAAAATCATACTATTTCCGCTCAAAGTATCGCCGTGATGAAAGAAAATGGAGAGCGAGATTTATGCAATCTGAATATTGAAAGTGGAAATATAAATGTTACAAAACGGGGAATATTTGTTGACAACAACATGTCTATTGCTTCCGGAGTAACTCTTAATGTGAATACAACAGATATGTGGGATGAAGACACATCTAAATCTTATTATGGAATAAAAGTTGATGGAAATCTGACAACCAGTGGAAATGTCACTGTTAATACACCAGATTATTATGCAGTTGATATTGATCAAGATTTAACTATGAATGGTGGAAGCCTAACAGTTAGTGGTAGTGGATGTGCAAGTGCCAATACTCTTTATATGAATGATGGAAAAATGAATCTCCAAGCTAATAGTTATTACGGTTGTAAAATGAGTAATGTTGAACTTAAAGGTGGAAGTATATATCTTTATGGAGCTTTTAGTCCAGTGCTAGTTATTAATGATAACTTAAATGTTTCTGGTGGTTATGTCGAATTGAAAGTTGGCAATGCTTTTGGAAGACCATGGTTCCTTTATGGAAAAGAAAATGATATTAGTATCGCTGACAACATGGAAGTGACATTTTACGATGTTACGGCTGAGAACGGTATAAAAACAGAAGTTCCTGAACCATATAGATTGATGGATAGTAATGAACTAGGGAATCGTTATGGAATGTTTTCGATGTATAAATCATATGTTATAGACTATGGTGTGAGTGATGATAAAGACAAAGTCAAGGAATATCCAGCGAAGGCACCATGCCGAGTTATTATTCAGGAGAAGAAAAATGAAACTGCAGATCCTGGTGCTGCTAACTCAGGTACAGGAAATACAGGTTCAACTGGATCGTCAACTGGAACACAGAATAATTCTTCTACAGGAGCATCAACTGGAAGTACATCAACCAAGTACAGTTCTGAATGGGTGAATGGAAAATGGTACAACGCCGACGGTTCACAGACATATCAGGGAATCCTTGAGTGGAAATGCAACTCCACCGGCTGGTGGGTGGAAGATACATCAGGCTGGTACCCGGTATCACAGTGGCAGAAAATCGATGGAAAATGGTACTACTTCCTGGACAGCGGTTACATGGACTACAGCGAATACCGCGACGGCTACTGGTTAGGTTCAGATGGAGCACTAGTTGACGGTTACTTCGGTGAGTGGAAGAGTGACAGCAAGGGCTGGTGGTTCGAAGATAAATCTGGCTGGTATCCACAATCACAGTGGGTATGGATCAACGGAAAATGCTACTATTTCGAATCCGACGGTTACCTGGCAACCAACAAATACATTGACGGCTACTGGGTCGGCTCCGACGGCGCTTACTAAGGTGCCTGACCCCATTACAAAAGTGTTACATTTAAGGTGCCTGACCCCATTACAAAAATGTTACAATTATGGTGCCTGACCCCATTACAATTAGAGGACGGTTTTCCGTCCTCTTTTTTTGTTCTGCCTACATCTGCCGTGAAATAATTCTGGGTATGTGTTATCATATAGAATGCTATTTTACAGAAGAGGAAAAAAATTATGAAAAACAAACTAATGAGAAAACTGACCAGCCTTGCTTTGGCGGTGGCTATGACTGCCACGCTGATCCAAATTCCGTCTGACTCAGTTCATGCGGAAAGCGTAAAGGCCCACTCAGTGAGAGAACTTACCCCAATCAATGATATCAGTTATCAGGAATCCCTGGAAGAGACCCTGAACCCATATCGTGGTTTCTATAAATCAGTTCAGATTTCATATACGAAGGGAAATGATAATTCTTCCAAAAACTTTACCAGCTATAAGGATAAGCTGGTTCATTTGAGAATTGACCTATCTGACTTTGCGGCACATCCTGGAATAAACGATGGACATGAAAGTGATGTAAATATCGATTCCCAAACAACAAATATGCAGGCGGCGCTTAAGACAACACTTCAAAACCTGCGTAACAATAATACTACAGCTGTGGTCAGAATTGCCTACGACAATCATTATTCTGGCTACACCAAGGATACCTGGGTAAAGGACGATAAAGGAAATGATGTTCTGATGAAGCGATCAGTATGGGAACCACAAATCAAAACGGTTCTTCAGCATCAGCAGGCGGTGGGCGAGATATTTGCTCAGTTCCCAGATGTTATAGCCTCCGTTGAGTGCGGCGTTTTTGGCCCATGGGGCGAAATGCATTCCAGCCAGATAATGAGTGACAATAACCTGAAGTTGGTCATCGATAAATGGCTGGAGGTTCTTCCAGAATCCATGACTGTAACCGTAAGACAGCCAGAGCATTACTGCAAGTGGAGCGGAGTTCCAGTTGGTTCTATTCAGGAAAATGTGACTGCTCCCGGAACAGCTGAATATAGAGTTGGTGTATTCAACGATGGATACTTGGGCTCTTACGATGATAGAGGTACTTTTAGAAACAGAACTAAGGAAGTGGCTTGGCTGGAGAATCAGGCAAAGCATACACTTTATGGTGGTGAGATAGTTCTCTGGGAGTCTGATCCAAAGCATCCGTCTGAGGAATTAAATAATGCCGTATACATGGAGAAGGAGGGCTTCAAGACTCACACCAGTTATCTCAACATAGGTTGGAATGATAATGTTATCCAGGATATGAGAGATACAACATTTAAGGGAACTGATCCACTTTATAGCGGTGCCGGCGTCAGTGAATTTACCTATGTGCAGAATCACTTAGGTTACAGATATGTAGTTCGAAATGTAAAGCTTACGAGAGAGACCACAAAGTACGAGAACTTCGCTCTGGAGGCGGATATAGAAAATGTGGGCTTTGCCAATCTTATTATGGAGATGAAAGCATACCTTATCATTAAAGGTACGGACAGCGCAACAAGTGCTTATGAGAAGGCGTACGACCTGAGTTCGCTGGATGCTTCTCTGAAAGAGTCATCTGAAAATGCGGATCCTCGCAATTGGGATAGCGCTGCCACCACAGTCCTTAAGGCGAATGTGGATATACCTGATGATTTTCCTTCAGGTGCTTATCAGGTTTACATAAAGTTAGTAACTGACACAGAAAACCATCCGGAATACTGCGAACTTCCTATTCGTTTTTCCAATGAGGACGCAAAGATTTACGACAGTGAACTAAGAGCAAACTTCCTTGGAACCTTCACCGTAGTTGAGGGCGAACTTGAAGTAGATCAAAATGAAAATGAGTCCGGAACAAATGGTTTAGGTGAATCATCTACAAGTGGTTTAGGAAGCACATCGAAGGGTTCAAATAATAGCTCAGCTAGTGGCACCGGTTCATCTGGCAGTGCTTCAAATCAGAAGGGAAGTGGCTCAGCAGGAGGTACATCTGGACAGACAGGAGACTCCACTCAGAAATACAGTTCTGAATGGGTAAATGGCAAATGGTATAACGCCGACGGAACACAGAACTATGAAGGCACTCTGCAGTGGAAATGTAATGCTACCGGTTGGTGGGTAGAAGATACCTCTGGCTGGTATCCAATCTCGCAGTGGCAGAAGATAGATGGAAAATGGTATTACTTCCTGGACTCAGGCTACATGGATTACAGCGAATACCGTGACGGATGCTGGTTAGGTTCAGATGGTTCCTGGGTTGAAGAATACTATGGCGGACATTGGTCCAGTGATTCAAATGGCTGGTGGTATGAAGATTCAGCTGGCTGGTATCCACAGTCACAGTGGTTATGGATCGACGGCACGGAGTACTATTTCAAAGAAGACGGATATATGAAATAAATATCAGCACATCGTTTTTAAAAAGCAAAAAATTAATCGCAGTAAATCAAAAACTGACTTTGATTATATTTAAAGAGTATTAGGAGAACAGTATGAGTAAACAAAGCTGGAAACCAGGAAATATGCTTTATCCCGTACCTGCAGTAATGGTTAGTTGTAAAAGACCGGGGGAGAAAGCTAATATCATAACCCTTGCATGGGCAGGTACCATTTGTTCTGATCCTGCAATGCTGTCAATATCAATTAGACCAGAAAGATATTCCTATGACATTATCAAGGAAACAAAGGAATTTGTTGTAAATCTTGTGACAAATGATTTAACCAGAGCCTGTGATTGGTGTGGCGTCAGATCAGGAAGAGATTACGACAAATTTAAAGAAAATAAACTGACGGAATTTACATCCGAATTTATGGATACTCCAGCCATTGAGGAGAGTCCTGTAAACATCTATTGTAAAGTTAAGAAGATTGAGAAGCTGGGCTCTCATCATATGTTTATTGCTGAGGTTGTTGGCGTAACTGTTGATGAGAAGTATATGGATAATAAGGGCAGATTTGATCTTAAGGCAACCAACCTTATGGCTTATTCTCATGGAGAGTATTTTGCACTGGGCAAGAAGCTTGGCACCTTTGGATATTCAGTTAAGAAGGCTTCTAAGAAGTCTGGTAAAAAAACGGGCTCGAAAACAGGCAACAAATCCGGTAAAAAGGGCGATAAGAAAAAGCATTAACTGAAGAAATCACATTTCCCATTGATTTCTAAAAATCCGGGTTGCAGTGCAAATCTGGTGTGATATAATGTGAAATGAATTGTTTTTCATTTCGAAATGTTTCCTTATTTAAATATATGAATTTAAATATAAGAATTTAAATATAAGATTTAAAGGGAAATTAAGCGAATAAAATAATTAGTGAAAAGTATTTAGGAGGTAGTGAAAATGACAATTTATTCTGTATTTGATCCTGAATTTGCTGAGTTCGGAAAGGTGCTCACAGGTTATGACACAACTGAGCTTATTGCAGCTATGAATGCTGTTGAGATGCCAGCTGAAGGTGTTGCTTATGAGCCATGGATTGACTCACTTGAGGCAACAGGAATTTTCAAGGAGCTTGGAGACAATGCATTTGGTGGAATGCCAATCGAACTTGGAATGTGCTGGGGTTACAACAAGGCTCTTAATTGTCTTGAGTATCATAGAAACAGCGAGATCAATATCGGAGCAACTGATTTTGTTCTTCTTCTTGCAAAGCAGGAAAAGATTATAGATGGAAAGCTTAATACAGCTGATGTTGTTGCATTTAAGGCACCTGCAGGAGCAGTAGTTGAGGTTTATGCTACATCACTTCACTATGCACCATGTATGGTAGAAGATGGTGGATTTAGAGTAGCAGTAGTTCTTCCAAGAAATACAAATACTGATCTTGATAAGGTTGCTGAGAAGGATCCTGAGGACAAAATGCTTTGGGCTAGAAACAAATGGCTTATCGCTCATCCAGATGCATCAGAGGCTTCTCAGGGTGCTTATGTAGGACTTGTTGGCGAGAATATTTCTATCTAATAAATTTTGATATAATATCTAACTATTAACTCGAAACATAAAACAAAATCATTATATAAATAATATTTCAAATAAAAATAAGAGAGTGGACATATTTAAATTTATGCCCACTCTCTATTTATATATTGTAAAAGCTATTAGCTTATAGCAAAGAAGCAGCTAAGAATATGATTGATAAAACATATACTACAGTCATAATGATAGCTGTTTTATCAGGTGATCCATCAAGTACCCAGCCCTTTAAGATTGGGTAAAGACCACTTAAGAAGATTGCAAATGGGATAAGCAAAATACTTTTCTTTCCATAGAAAACATTGAATCCTGCATCAAACCAAACTGCTAAAGTAAAGAGTAGTCCTGCAACCTTAAGTGCTACGCCACCAACACCTGTTGCTGCGATTAAGATTACTAATAGAATCTCAAAAGCCATTGCAATATAGATGGCAAGGCCTGAATAGTAAGATACATCTACAATTTTGTTATGATCAAGACCACCTACTTTTTTCTTCTTGTAATACGAGTCATCTACATGAACTGTATTCTGTGAATAGTTTGGAGTATTACTCCTAACATATCCGTTTGAATTAGCTCCGTATCCGGCACCGTATCCAGAACCGTATCCTGTGCTGTTGTTGTTTCCATCGCTTTTGATTTTTAATTCCATTTCTATATCCTCCACCTTATAAAAATATATGTCAAAAGTTTGTATATTATATTACTTTTGACTTTTTAAAAACGATATATAAATATTAGCAAAACCAGGTATATCAATATAGATATTCATGTGTAAAATAAATCTCCTTTTTTGATAAATATATGTGATTTAAATAATTCTATTTCTTCGGAAAAGAGAAATAAGGTGAAAATAATAGTTAAAAAGAGAAAATTATTAAAAGAAAAGTCAAAATATTGAAATAATAGTGGAGAAAATTAAAAGAAAAAATCTTATAAGAAAAGTTAAAATATGGAGTTAAATTTGGTATAATTATAATATCATTGGAGAATGTATTGGAAAACTGCATATAACATTGGAGGATATCGTATGGATATAAAACAATTTGTTAATGGTTTTGGGGCGATGACATGCGTTATTTCTGTTGAAAGCTTTGGGGAAGGCAGATACGGTAAGATTCGTATAGTCGATGGAAATGATTCTTATATAAATTCTATTGAGCATCCGGCTGCAGGAGTTGAGATGCTTATTCAAAAATTTATTCCGAATTCAGAATATACCAATTACTTAACGCGAGATCTTAATTTTGAGGATTATAGCTATAGAGCAGCAGTTGAGAAAAAATGTCTTCATTCTTATGCAAAGCCAGATAGAATGGAAGGCATATGGTTTAATATGACATTTCTACCTGTTGATTATGAAGAAGAGATAGAGGGTGGAAAGCTTTGCTTTTGTACCTATACCATGGAGATTAATTTTAGCGCAGATACAAAGAGACTTTCGACGATTTCTGCAGATGTGGCATCAGCTGTTCTTGAAACCTGTATTAAGTTAAGAAGCGCTAAGGATTTCAAGGTTTCAATTTCAGAAGTTATAGCAGATATTAGAGAGCTTTGTGATGCAGAGCATTGCTGTATCCTTCTTATGAATCATGAGGAGAGAACATGCACAGTTCTATGTGAATCATTTTCAGAAGGTTCTAAGCTTCTTCCTATGGATAACTATCTGGATGAAAGCTTTTATGACATTGCAGATTCCTGGAAAAGTGTAATTGCTGGAAGTAACTGTCTTATAGCTAAGAATGATCAGGATATGGCAGTTGTTAAGGAGAGAAATCCTATATGGTACGAATCTCTTACATCAGCTGGAGGAAGGAGCATTGTTCTGTTCCCGCTTAAGTTTGGTGATGAGCTTCTGGGATATATTTGGGCTATTAATTTCGCTGCTGAAAATGCACCAAAGATTAAAGAAACTCTCGAAACAACCACATTTATCCTTAGTTCAGAAATATATAATAGTCTCTTGATGGACAAACTTAAAGAACTCAGTTCTTTTGATATGCTTACAGGAGTTATGAATCGAAATGAGATGAATAACTATATAGATTCTCTTTCGGCTGATAATGGTGACATAGAATCTATAGGATCGTTGTTCGTAGATCTGAATGGCCTGAAGAGAATTAATGATGAGCAAGGTCATGTGGCAGGAGATAATCTTCTAAAAGATGCAGCAAACATTTTAAAGGATTATTTTAATCTAAATGAAATCTTCAGAGCCGGAGGCGATGAATTTATCATCATCCGTTTGGGCATTGATAAGAATGAGCTGGATCAGATGGTTGAGAAATTAAGAGCAGCTTCTGAGAAACATGAGACAGTTAAATTTGCTATAGGAAAGTGTTTCGATGAAGATAAGAGAAATGTAAAAGATGTTCTTAGGATAGCAGATGAGAGGATGTATGAAGATAAGAAGCTTTATTATGAAAAGCATCCTGAGTTAAAATATCGAGAGAACAGGCTGAAGATTAAGTAGTTACAGAAAATTGTTTTAACAATACTTGATTTATTTGCTATAATATCCCCTTGGAAAAAGAAATCAGGAAAAAATCCTGAAAAAATCTTGAAAAAGAAATCTAATAAGAAATCTAAATAATCTAAATAATCTAAGAGGATAGAAAAATGAGTGATTTATACAGTCAGGCAAAAGAAGTATTTGAGTGCGTTCGCGAGAAATATAATCCAAAGATGGGGAATCTGCTTGTAGTAGGTTGTTCCACAAGTACAATCTTAGGAGATATGCCAGGAACCAATTCAAATGAGGATATTGCAGATCAGATTTATAAAGCTCTTATAGAAACATTTGGCGAAGGTTTTGATATAGCCGTTCAATGCTGTGAACATCTGAATAGAGCGCTGGTTGTGGAAAGAGCTGTAGCAGAAAAGTATGACCTGTTAGAAGTAAATGCAGTTCCTTACAAAAAGGGTGGCGGAGCATTTGCAACTAAGCATTATTATTCACTTAAAGATGCGGTTGTTGTTGAGGATATTAAAGCAAAAGCAATCCTTGGAATCGATATAGGTGGAGTTATGATCGGAATGCATATGAAGCCAGTTGTTGTTCCACTCAAGCTTGAAAAGAGAAAGATAGGAGATGCATTTATCTTTGCCGGAGCCAGCAGACTTAAGTATGTAGGTGGCGAAAGAGCGAAGTATCTGCCTGCATAATAGAATATTAGTATATCCTAAGATAATTGACGAGCTGTATGGCGGTAAGATTACCGTTGTTCAGCTCGTTTTGACAAAAGGAGGTGGAGGTTCTCATGAGTAGAGTGATATGGATAGTTCTGGATAGTGTAGGAATGGGTGAAGCTCCGGATGCTGCAGATTTTGATGACATAGGATGTAATACTATTGGGCATATCATGGAGCAATTCCCTGATCTTGATATTCCAAATCTTAGAAGCATAGGATATGGAAATATAGAAGGTATGGTAGGAGTTAAACCAGTGGATAAGCCCATTGGTTCATATGGTAGACTCACTGAACTATCTGCAGGTAAGGATACTACCATCGGTCATTGGGAGATGGTCGGTATACATACTCCAAAGAGATTTCCTACATATCCCGATGGATTCCCAAGTGAGATAATTGACGAATTTATTATACGGACAGGTGTACCTGGAGTACTTTATAATGGGGTGGCATCAGGAACAACTATAATAAATGAATTGGGAGAAGAGATGAAGGCAAGCAAAAAGCCTATCGTTTATACCTCGGCAGATAGCGTATTTCAGATAGCGTGTGATGAGAGCGTATATTCTCCTAAAGAACTGTATTCTATGTGCCGAATAGCAAGAGAAATTCTTATTGGAGATCATAATGTAGCGAGAGTTATAGCGCGTCCATATATATGGGATGGAGAGAAGTATGTAAGAACCTCTAATCGTCGAGACTTTTCGAGGATGCCAGAAGAACCTAATCTTCTAACTATGATTAGAGACGCGGGGCAGAGCGTATATGCTATAGGTAAGATAGAGGATATATTTGCAGGCTCAGGAATTACAGAAGCTGTTCATACTAAAGATAACGAGGATGGTATGGATAAGACTATTGAAGCTCTTGATATAGTAAAGAATGGACTTATATTTACAAATCTTGTAGAGTTTGATTCTACCTGGGGACATAGAAGAGATGTAGAAGGCTATGCCAGCGGTCTTGAACGCTTTGATAAGCGCTTGGGAGAGCTTATGACTAAGATAGGAACAGTGGATGGTAAGTATTCCGAAGATACTATAATCATAACGGCTGATCATGGATGCGATCCAACCTTTAAGGGGACTGATCACACCAGAGAATATATACCATTTCTAATATATGGTAATATGATAGAACCGGGAAGAAACTTAAGAACAGGAGCTACTTTCGCAGATTCTGGGGAAACAGTGAGAGAACTTCTGAGGGTTCCAGGCAAGCTTCCTATAGGAGAAAGCCGTTATATAGATGTATATAAAGCGTCTGTTGCCAATAATCATTAATGAAATGAAAATTTTCAGCATAAGTTCTCGAAAGGGAAAACAGAATAATAAATACAAAGTCAGGGGCATTGCCCCTGATTTTTATATGTTATAATTTAACAAAGCTGCTACAAGTAGTAGTGATTCCATTTTTTTACAATT
>CAMNGU010000052.1 GCA_946538525.1 uncultured Lachnospiraceae bacterium | reverse complement strand
CAACAAGCTTAAGAAGATCATTAAGGAAAGCAATGACAAATATGCTGAGATTCAGCATCAAAAGAATCTAAAAAACGCAAAAAAAACAAATATAGTCAAGAACAAGACTATAAAGAAGTAAAGGGTTTGTAGGACATATGTTGGACAGTTGAGTTAATAATTTTCATTAATATATGCATATCTTAGGTGGTCTCGGAATTCACCTCCAATTAAGATGCTGGCTTTTTCAAATCCTTCATGGAAGAAACCTAGTCTTTCCAGAACATGAATTGATTTTTCGTTTGTTGTAAGAACTCGTGACTCAATTCTATGAATATGAGCGATACTAAGAACATGTTCCATGGCGGCTTTACATGCTTCGGTGCAGTAGCCGTGGCCCTGGTGCTTTTCATCCAGGTTATATCCAAAGATAACACTAGCATAAGGTTCCTTTCGTATTCTTACAAAGCTGATGGAACCTATGATCTTGTCAGGTTCATCTTTTAATGAAAAATAATAATATGCTGAACTAAGATTTTCCATCTGCTGAACCTCCAGTTCCATTGATTTGGTCTGGAAAGGGAGGGTGAAATAAGCATCGATATGCACCGGCTCATATTTGTCAAAAAATTCTCTATTCTCGGTGTAATAATCCAGTAATTTCTTAGTAATGCTCATGTCAGAACTCTGAATAATGAGTCTGTCGGTTTCAAAAATATATGACATGTTAGATTCCTCGTTAATCTAAAGACTTGTATTTATGTAATTAGTTCCTTATAAGTTTGGGTTTATATGTAATTAAAATAATACAATAACTAAGTGTTAGTGTCAAAAAAACAAAATAGTTCCTAAGCATAGATAGAGGAACTGAAAAGGGTAATGCTAAAGGGTAATGTATATGAAAGAATTGGATTCAAAAGAAAACTTGAATGAGAATGATGAAAGAATCGTTACTGAAGCAGAATATAATGAGCTAGAGAAGAAGAAAAAGGAACAGGATATCTATGGATATCATTATATCAAGGAGCAGGAGCAGAAACATTTTGAGGAGGGACTAGGAAATGTGCCTCCTAAGAAAGATGAATATCTTAAAAGCTCTCTTGAGGATGATGATCTTTTTGAGGGCGAGGAAGTAGAAGCTGAAGAAAGTGTTTATACCAGGTATGGAAAGAATTCCATCGGTCTTACTATAACTCCTGAGACAAATGTATCTGATGCTCATCTAAGAGATGTTTATGGGAATCAGAGTTCTTCTAGCAAGACTATAATAAATGGTTATTCTGTTGAGGTGGGTTTTAATGAACTTCATAATGATATGGTAGACACCCTGGGAAGACTTCATAGAACATCTATGGGAAGTGACGGTAAGGAGAAAGCGCTTCCAGATGACTTTAACGAGATTGCCAAGGCTATGGAGGAATATTCACACCTTTATCAAAACCGTGAAACAAATGGTATTACTCTGGAGGAGCTGGGAAGAAAATATGATAATGTCATGAATATGACCCGGAAATATCTTGTAGAGCATAAGCCAAGAGTTAAAGGGCATAGAAGTCTGGAGAGTTCAGAGAATTACATGACACTTAAAGCTTTCTATGAAAAGGGAAAGATCGGTGTAAATACTGTAAATACCATGGTTAAAGATATAAATAAAGCCATGAGAGAAGATGCTAAGAATAATGGGAATCCTGAAGATAGCATTTCTATAAAAGATATAAAGATGTCGGAGTTGGGAGATACCATACGAGAGATTAATTCTCCAGGAAGTCAGAACTTTAGGCAGGACTATATAAATATTGCCAAGGTGAGATTTGGTAATCAGAGAAATCATGAGGAAGTAAATATTTTTAAGAAGAGAATTATGAATAATCTTAAGAATGCTTCTATGAATGATAGTGCACTGGATGTTGAAGAATATCTTAAGACAGGCAGACTATATAATTCTAAAAATGTAAATCCTCATGCCTATGCTATGGGATATGCTTCTAAACATTATCTTGACAAGCTGAAAGATAGAAATGTAAGTCTGGATGAATTAAAGCTGATGTATAGGCAGACAAGCTCAAAGCAGTTTACAAGATATGTGGATAATCTGTCCAAGAATCCGGCTTTCCAGGGAGCAGTATTTGCTGATCCTGATCATTTTGGAAAATGGGATATGGTACAGAGAAGGACAAATGAAATTCTGGCCGGTAATAGAGAAGACTTGAGGAGAAACTTTAACAGAAGCGCGGCAGATTATGCCAGACAAGGAATAAATTATATTACTCCAGAAGTGGCAGTTGATTTTATGATGGGACTTGCCATGAATAGTCCAAAGAATAGAGCTTTTGTTGAAAGTATTGCTGCGCAGGAAGTGTTCGACTGTCCATTTGGTGGAAATAGAACCTATGCTGCACTTCAGGAAAGAATGAGTAAAGTATTATCAGATAAGAATGGTTTGCTGAAGGATTACCTGGGACGCCCACTTAGTGAGATACCAAGGATGGTTGAATTCCTCAATTCAGATAAGGTTATGAATCCAGTTTCCAAGGTGGCAAATAAAGAAGCTTATCAGGGAATGAAAGCCTCCGCTAAATATATGAAAGAGAATAATACTCTAAGACAGCAGGGCAAGTCTCCTACTGCAGAAAATGTGAGAATAGCTAAATTTAGAAAAGAACTTCTTGCAAAAGAGAGGGCACAGAAAAAGGCAGAGGCGAAGAAAGCTGCAGAAGCTGGAAAGAAAGCAAATAGAGGGGCTGGAAGAAGATAATAAAATATAATCAATATCCCTATTACAAGGAGTAAGAGGAGTAAGATATGTCTCATTTTATAGAAGTTATAACAGAGTATTATAGTAAGATACATGATATTCCAATACTTTACTGCGTTATTCTTGCGGTGGTTATACCATTTCTGGTTATTGCAGTTGGATATTTTATAAATCTTATAGGAGAAGCTTTTGCAGCAATAATCGGAATGGCGTTAGCTCCGGTGGTTGCTCAGGGTATTGTTAATTATGTAATGTTTCCAGGAGTTATGATACACGAGCTGGCTCATGCATTTCTAGCGGTGATAACTGGAGCGGAGATAACAGAGATAGCGCTTTTTAAGGTTGAAGATGGTGCTCTGGGACATGTGAATTTTAGAAACAGAGGAAATATTATTCTAAGAGCGCTTCAGAATATATTTGTTTCTTCTGCGCCTATGTTCATTGGTGCAGCGGTGGTTATAGGCTGCGGCTTCTGGCTATCGGTTCTTCCGGCAGGTTACATCTGGCTGAAGATATTAATCTGGTATCTTATGATCTCCATGTTCTTCCACATGACTATGAGTCCTGCGGATATCAGTGTTTATATCAAGGGCGTTCCACTTTTTATAGTTATACTTTTTGTGATAGCAGTGCCACTTAGATTATTTGGAGTAATCTAAGAAATTCATGAAATGAAATGCTGCAACACATGTATATTTTCATGAACGCTCATGATTTTTAAAATTTTATATTGACATGAACAAAACATGAGAGTATAATCCGTTTTTGAATTGCGAAATGTATAAATTTCGTGAACAAAAACGGATTTTCTTTTGTGAACGAGATTTATGAAATTCTATTTATTGAATTATAAAAAGCGAAATCTTTAAAGAAAACAGTATTGGCTATCTACAGATTAAAGGGAACGAACAAATTATGAAACTTTCAATAATCGATAAAGACATTCTACTTACACTAAATGAGTTCGGATATTCAAATCAAAGAAAACTTATGGATCAGTCAGGTTATTCCATAGGTTCAGTCAACAAATCCATTGGAATTTTAACTGAAGAAAAAATGCTGGACAGCTCAGTAAAACTTACCAAGAAGGCTAAGGATTATATCAAGAAAGCGAGTCCTGTAAATGCTATTATTCTTGCTGCCGGCTATGGCATGAGAATGGTTCCGATCAATACAGAGACTCCAAAGGGACTTCTAACAGTTGATGGTATTCCACTTATTGAGAAAACAATAGAATATCTTCATGAGGTTGGGATTACTGATATCACTATGGTTGTTGGTTTCATGATGGAAGCTTATGACTATCTGGTAGATAAGTATGATGTGAAGATGGTATATAACAACGATTATGCAGTTAAGAATAATCTTCATTCCCTTGCACTTGCTGCAGATAGAATTGACAGAACATATATTGTTCCTTGCGATATATGGAGCGAAGAGAATCCATTTTCCAAGACAGAAGCTTACTCCTGGTATATGGTAAGCGACATTCTGGATGAGGACAGCTGGATAAGAGTTAACCGCAAGTCTGAGCTGGTTCGTGTGGTTCCAGAAGGAAAGAGGGATGATCTTACAAAGATAGGAAATCGAATGATTGGTATCTCCTATGTATGTAATGGAGAAGCTGAACAGTTGAGAGAGAATCTTGCTAAGCTGGAAGCTGATCCAATGTATGATGATAAATTCTGGGAAGAGGCTGCATTTAAGAAAGATAGAATGTTCCTTAATGCTAAGGTGGTTTCTCATAGCAAGACTACAGAGATAAATACCTATGAACAGTTGAGAGAGCTGGATTCCGAAAGTAGAAATCTGGAAAATGATGCAATCGGAGTTGCAGCTAAGGAACTGGGAGTTAAACAGTCAGATATTAAAAATATTACGGTTTTGAAGAAGGGTATGACAAACAGATCTTTCCTCTTCAGCGTTGGTGAAGATAAATATATCATGAGAATTCCTGGTGAGGGAACAAGCCAGTTGATTGATAGAGATATGGAGGCGGATGTTTATGCCGCTATCGAAGGAAAGGGCGTATGCGATGACAATGTTTATCTTAATCCTAAGAATGGATATAAGATAACAAAGTTTATCGATAATTCTCGTAACTGTGATCCGTTAGATCAAAATGATCTGGATATATGTATGAAGAAACTCCGTGGTTTCCATGATATGAAGTTAAAGGTACCACACACATTTGACATCTTTGCTCATATTGATTATTACGAAAGTCTTTGGAATGGTGCTCCTTCTGTATATCGAGATTATGAGGATACAAAGAAGAATGTACTTTCACTTCATGAATATATAAATACTCAGAAGGTGGAAATGGTACTCACTCATATAGATGCTGTACCTGATAACTTCATGATAGTAGAGAAAAATGGAGAGACAACAATCCAGCTTATCGATTGGGAATATGCAGGAATGCAGGATAGATATGTGGATTTGGCAATGTTCTCAATCTATTCACTCTATGACAAGAATCAGATAGATAATCTGATTGATACATATTTCGCAGTTGGCGGAGAGAAGACTGATGAAAGTATTAGAACAAGGATCTATGCTTACATTTCAATGTGTGGTCTTCTATGGAGTAACTGGTGTGAATACAAGAGAGGACTGGGAGTTGATTTCGGCGAATATTCACTGAGACAGTATAGATATGCCAAGGATTTCTATAAGTTATTTATGGAAAGAAAGTAAATAAGTGTTTTAACACTAGTTCTAAGAAGGGTCATATAAATGCATACAGTTAAACATGCGATAATAATGGCTGCAGGAAAAGGAGAGAGACTGGCTCCTGTAACACATGATACACCAAAGCCGTTGGTTAAGGTGAATGGTGTGAGAATGATAGATACTATAATCGATGGTCTCTATGCAAATGGGATAAATGATATTCATATTGTTACAGGTTACATGATGGAACGGTTTTCAGAACTCCATGAAAAATATCCCGGCATACATCTCATTTCCAATCAGTTTTATACAGAATATAACAATATATCCTCTCTCTATGTGGCAAAGGATATTCTTTCCCAGGGAGAGTGCATGATACTTGATGGTGATCTGGTCATCAGTAATAACAAGATACTTCATGCTGACTTTGAACGCTCTGGTTACAGTGCAATCTGGACGGAGCAGGGTACAGATGAGTGGCTGATGCAGGTAAATGCTGAGGGAATAGTAACCTCCTGTTCGAGAGATGGTGGTGAAAAGGGCTGGATACTTTTCAGCATTTCCCGTTGGTCAGCAGAAGATGCATATAAACTTAGAAAATACCTTGAATATGAATTCGACCACGCTGGTAACCGTCACCTATATTGGGATGATGTGCCTATGTTTAGACATCTGGATAAGTTTAGGCTTGGTATTACACCTATGGACCGGGGCGATGTAATGGAGATTGATAGTTACGATGAACTGGTGAAGGTTGATCCATCCTATGTGGATTACAAGCCCTTTAACTAATGATTATTCACTGGCTTTTTAAAGATTAAGGAGCCGGTTGATATATAAGAAGTTATGAAAAAAGAGGAGAAAGTGATGAGTAACTCAAAGAAAAATGTGACGAAGAAAGATAGTGATGTTGTCAAGTCAGTTACGAAGGGAAGGAAGATAGATCCTTCAACAACAATTATTCCATTAATCATTCTTATTATACTTTGTACAATATTTGTGATTAATCCAGAAGGTTCTACAAATGTACTTTCAGAAATCAGAGGATTTCTTGGTACACAGCTTGGCCTTTACTACCTGATAGTAGCCCTTGGCATATTCTTAGTTTCATTTTATATTTCATTTTCTGATCTTGGTAAGGTCAGACTTGGTGGCAAGAATGAGAAGCCTAAATATGGATTTTTCTCATGGGGAGCTATGGTATTCTGCTGTGGACTTGCAGCTGATATCCTGTTCTATTCTCTCTGCGAATGGATTTACTATGCAGAAGAGCCTAGAGTGGCAGAGCTTGGTCGTGTTGAAGATTGGGCAAATGCAATTCCACTTTATCACTGGGGACCAATCGTTTGGTCATTCTATGCAGTACTTGCTGCATGCTTCGGATTTATGATTCATGTTAGAGGTAGTAAGAAGCAGAAGTACAGTGAAGCATGTAGACCAATCCTTGGAAAGCACACAGATGGTTTCCTTGGTAAGGTAATCGATGTTCTTGCAATCATTGCACTTATTGCTGGTACAGCTACAACCTTTAGTGTTGCTACACCACTTCTTGGAAGCGCACTTACAACACTGTTTGGTATTCCGTATACAAAATGGGTAACTATCGGAATTCTTCTTGTTACCTGTGCAACATATACAACTTCAGTTATGATTGGTATGAAGGGTGTTAATAACCTTTCAAAGATATGTATGGTACTCTTTGGATGTATACTGATATTCGTACTTGTCTTTGGTGGTAAGGCAGTATATATCCTTGAAAATGGTTTCTATTCACTTGGACTTGTGGTTCAGAACTTCCCTGTTCTCAGTACATACACAGATCCACTTAGAGAAAATGGTTTCGCTCAGAACTGGACAATGTACTATTGGGCTTACTGGTTAGTATGGTGCGTAGCAGCTCCATTCTTTATGGGTAATATCTCAAGAGGTCGTACAGTTAAGCAGGTAATTCTTGGAACATATGTATTTGGACTTTTCTCAACACTGATCTCATTTATCGTTCTTGGTAACTATGGACTTGGAATGCAGACATCAGGTCAGTTTGATGCAATTGGAATGTATGAAGAAAATGGTGGTGACCTTTATGCAATTATTATTGAAATCATAAAGACACTTCCTTGCTATAAGATTGTACTTGTTCTTCTTATCCTGTCAATGATTGCATTCTATGCAACATCATTTGACTCTATAACACTTGTTGCATCTTCATATTCATATAAGAACATGAAGGGAAATGAGATGGCATCAAAGAAGATGAAACTTTTCTGGGCTGCCCTACTTATAATTCTTCCAATCGCTCTTATCTTCAGCGAGAGTAGTATGAATAACATCCAGTCAGTTTCAATCATTGCAGCATTCCCTGTAGGAATGGTTATCATTTTGATCATTGCTTCATTCATAAAGGATGCTAGAAAGTACATCGATAATAACGAAGATCCGGCTCCATTTGATGAAGATGTTGAGATTGACGAAGATGAGCCGGCAATGGCAGAGAGAGAACTTAAGGTTAAGAAGACAGCTGCTGCAGTTTCTGAAACAGAAATGCTTCTCGGACCAGAAGAGGATGAGGAACCTGAAGAGGATAACGAGAAAGAAAATGTGGATAAGCTTCGTAGCAAGATGTCAAAGAAGAAAAGAAAATAGACTTGAATTAATATACTAATATAGGCAGGATGAATAGTGTTATGTAAACCAGGCTATTCATCCTGTTTTGGCATTTTATGCCATTTTGAGTATAAGTTACAAATCTTTTTTTCTTGAGCAAATATAGTAATTAGTGGTATAATGTGCGTTGGTTTTTATATACAAACTGAGGGTAATGATATGACAGAAAAAGAACAGAAAATAATAGACATGCTTCACGACAGCGAATATGAAATGCTGTGTAAGCTGGATGATGTATGTAAGAAACATGATATAACATATTTCCTTGAGGCTGGAACTCTTATTGGTGCAGCAAGACATAAGGATTTTGTTCCTTGGGATGATGATATTGATATCTATCTCAAGAGAGAAGACTATGAAAAGCTTCTCAAGTATAAAAATGAGTTTGAACCATATTTTATTCATGTGCCAAATGCCAGAGAAGGATTTTTCTGGGACTTTACAACTCGTATCATGAATAGGGATGTGCTTCTTAAGAAGAATAGCAGAGAATCAAAGTTCTATAGACATACAGATTGTCAGTATCAGTTTATTGATCTCTTTGTTATGGATAATACACCAAGTGGTTTTAGAGGAAAACTGCATATTGCAAGACTTGTATTTTTGTATGTTCTTGCAACAAGTCGAAGATTTATGTTGAAGTATGATGCTCCATCCAATCCAGTGGTTAGGTTTGGAATGTTCGTCATAAGCAGATTAGGAATGTTTGTTCCTATGAAAACCATTTATAAGAGATTTGATAAGCTTTCTAAGAAATATAATAATAATGATAAATGCGAGAATTATCTTCTCACAAACTGTGCTGCATCATTTCTTCCAGATTGTGTTTATAAGAAGAAATGGTACGAAACCAGTACTGAGCTTCCAGTAAGAGACAGAATGTTCAGCGTCCCTGGAGATTATGATTCTTCCCTTAGAAATTATTATGGAGATTACATGCAGCTCCCTCCAGAAGATAAGAGGGTTCCTGATCATGTAGAAGGATTTGATAATGTTGTTATCAATGGAGTAAAAGCAAAGGACTTGTAGGTCCAAAAATATAGGCGAAGAGCTGAGAAAAAAGGCCAAGAAAAAAGCCAAGAAAAAGTCAAGAAAAAGCCAAGAAAAAGCCAAGAAAAAAGCCAAGAAAAAGCCAAGAAAGGAAGTAACACATTATGGCTAAGAAAATGTATTTTCAAGAAGAAATCGAGACAATGCCTGTAGAACAGCTTAAGGCTCTGCAGGAAGAAAAGTTTTTAAAACAGGTAAAGTATGTTTATGAGAATAATGAATACTACCGCAATCTTATGGATGAGAAGGGAGTATCTCCTGAGGATATTAAGTCTATGGAAGATATTTCAAAGCTTCCATTTCTTACAAAGAATGATCTGAGAGAGGCATATCCTTATGGACTTCTCTGCAGACCTGTTAAGGACTGTGTTCGTATTCATTCAACTAGTGGAACAACTGGACGTAGAGTTGTTGCATTTTATACCCAGAACGATCTGGACCTTTGGGCTGAATGCTGTGCAAGAGCTATTGTAGCAGCGGGTGGTACAAAGAAGGATGTTGTTCATGTAGCATATGGTTATGGTCTTTTCACGGGTGGTGCAGGACTGCATGATGGTTCTCACAAGGTAGGTTGTCTTACAATTCCAATGTCATCAGGTAACACAGAAAGACAGATTCAGTTTATGAAGGACCTTAATTCTACTATTCTTTGCTGTACACCATCTTATGCAGCTTATATTGGTGAGAAACTTCATGACATGGGTATGACTGCAGATGATATCAATCTTAAGGCTGGTATCTTTGGTGCAGAGCCATGGACAGAAGAGATGAGACGCAGCATCGAACAGAGTCTGGGAATTAAAGCATATGATATTTATGGACTTACTGAGATAAGTGGACCTGGAGTTTCATTTGAATGTGAGGCTCAGTCAGGTATGCATATTAATGAGGATCATTTCTATGCAGAGGTTATTGATCCTGAAACAGGTGAAGTTCTTCCTGAGGGTACAGAGGGTGAGCTTGTATTTACATCTCTGGATAAGGAAGCATTTCCACTTCTTAGATACAGAACTCGTGATCTCGTAGTACTTAAGAGAGAGCAGTGTCCTTGTGGACGCACACATATCAAGATGTGTAAGCCAAAGGGTCGTTCAGATGATATGATGATCATCCGTGGAGTAAATGTTTTCCCATCACAGATTGAGACAGTTCTTCTTAAGTGTGGATACACACCTAACTATCAGATTCTTGTAGATAGAATTGGAAGTGAAGATACATTTGATATTAATGTGGAACTTTCAGAAGAGCAGTTCAAGGCTATGAGAGAAGACTCAGATCTTGAGAATGCAAGAAAGTCACTTACAGGAGCTATGGTTCAGATGCTTGGTATCAGACCTAAGATGCATCTGCTTCCTCCTAAGTCAATCGTTAGAAGTGAGGGTAAGGCTGTAAGAGTTGTGGATAAGAGAAAACTTCATGACTAATTGGTAATGTAATGCATTAGGAAAATTTGCAATAATATGTTATTATAAAGGGTGCGGTATGTTTTATCGCACCTTTTATAGTTTGAATAATAGGAGAAAGAGTATTTAATGAGTGGAAAGAAGAAGATAATTCTCACATTTGTAATATTGCCTGTGGTTCTGATTGCAGCATTTGCCATATCAATACTTTGGGAGGCAAGGCAGTCAGGTAAGGAAGAGGAAACTACTGAAACAGCTATGTCCAAAGATGAAGAGATCAATCAGATGCTTTTGGCTGAATATCAAAAGTCTCAGTCTACCCGACAATACCAGGAAGTAACAACTGAAGTGGTTGACATAACGCCAGATTCTGAAGAGTATGATGATATGATCGGTGATGCAGAAGAGGATGCTCCTGATCTTCAGGATTATGATGGTGATTTATCAGATGAGGATGAGGAAATCATAGCAGCAGCTGAGAAGGAAGCTAGAAAGAACCGTAATGCTATTAATTATAATGGTATAGAGGTTGTTTCGAGTATGAATCAGGTTGCAACTAATGGTGAGTGGGTACTTACTCTTACTGATGCTGAGCTGTCAGCAGATCATCCACTGTTTCTACAGTATGATTCCAGATGGGCTACATATCCATATGGTACAGGTACTATGAAGTCATCAGCCTGTGGACCAACAAGTTTTGCTATGGTTATTACAGCTCTTACAAACATTACCAATGCTTCTCCTCCAATGATTGCTACTTACAGTATGAATCATAATTACTATGTAACAGGTTGTGGTACAGCCCATGCCCTCTTTACAGAAGGATGTACAGAATTTGGTCTTTATTGTAATGAGATTGGGGTGGATAAATATCAGATGGAAGCAGCTCTTGATAGAGGTGAGATGCTTGTTCTTAGTGTTCATTACGGTAACTTTACTCACTCCGGTGCTGGTCATTTCATCGTAATATATGGATATAATGAGAATGGCTTTATGGTTAACGATCCGGGTTCCTATGAGCGAAGCTGTAAGTACTGGCCATATGATGTAATTGCAGGAGATATTAATAAGATTTACGCACTGGGTAAGCTATAGAAAGAGCTATATGCTTAAGAGAATTTGGTATTAAGCATTTAGTGCATAAGAATTATTTTGGAGAATTGATCAGGGAAAATGAAATATTATCTCACCAGAAAACAAGCGCAGGCTGTGGATAAATATACTCAGGAAAAAATTGGTATTCCAGGTCTTACGCTTATGGAGTCAGCTGCTGGAAAGCTGGCGGAAGCAATAGATGATGTTATAAAGCATGCTGCGGACTATACTGAAAACACTGAGACTTCCAAGGACAGTGCCATATATAAGAAATTATTTGGACTTGTTCAGGGTAAAACTGAAAATGATATAAAAATCCTTTCAGTAGTTGAGAGTGGAAATAATGGTGGAGATGCTGTGGCAGCGGCATGGATATTAAAGGATATGGGATATGATACCTATATCGCTGAGATAAATGGCATCAGCCGAAAGACAGATTCTTATGTGACTGAAGTGGAAAAGGCTAAAGAGCATGGAGTCAGGTTTTTAGAAGAGATAGATGATCTATCTGATTACAGTATAGTAATAGATGGCATTTTCGGTGTAGGACTAACAAGAGATATTAAAGGAATTCAAAAGGAATTTGTTGATAAGATAAATGGGGCTCCATTTGTGGTTGGAGTGGATATTCCAAGTGGAATAAGTGCAGATAATGGTCATATTCTAGGAGCTGCTGTTAAATGTGATATGACGGTGACTTTTGAATATGTAAAATATGGAATGCTCCTTAATGAGGGAAGAGAATATTCAGGTATCATCAGATGTGAAAGAATAGGACTTTATGTTCCGGAATCAATCTCAGAGATGGCGTCCCTTTTTAAAGAAGAAAATATTGGTATGTTGGATCCTTCTGAAGATGTTGAGTCAAATTGGAGACAGTTGTCGGACATATATGTAAATTATGAATATGATCCTTCGGATATTAGAAATCTTCTACCTGAGAGAAAAGCGGACTCCAACAAGGGGACCTATGGGAAGGTGCTTATTATAGCTGGTTCCAGGGATATATATGGGGCAGTTTATATGGCGGCAGAAGCTGCCTATAGAGTTGGTGCGGGACTTGTAAAGGTTGTTACAGATATTAGAAACAGAGATATTCTCTGTGATAAGCTCCCGGAAGCTATGCTCCTGACCTATGATACCGATGCGAGAAAAAGCGGATTTAGAAAAAAACTGTTTGATACTGATTTTTGCGATGAATTCAGTAAATCTGTCAGGTGGGCAGATGTGATTCTTTGTGGGCCTGGACTTGGAACGGGAGAGGTGTCTCAGGAGATTTTTGAGATGCTGATTAATAATCTATATGAAGGGCAGAAGCTTATTCTCGATGCTGATGCGCTCAATATCATTTCCATGAATTTATCAGGTGAAACTCCTTCAAAATGGTTTAATAATTTAACCTCAAAGCTGGGGCTTAAGAATGTGATAATTACTCCACATATGATGGAAATGTTAAGGCTTGTGAAGGCAGATTATAATAAAGACACATTTGAATTAATGCTAAAATCAATGCGAAAAAATTTAGAACTTGATTCTGAAATTGATTTTCTTAAGAAGTTTAAAAAATTTCAGGCTTACAATCTGTCATATAATAGCGGAATCATAACAGTTCTTAAGGATGCGAGAACAATAGTAACTTATAGAAGTATGGAGGATGATCCTCCGGGACTGGCCGGATATATGGTGGAGTGCCCTATATATGTAAATACAACCGGGAATTCTGGAATGTCTAAAGGCGGTTCTGGGGATGTTCTTGCAGGAGTGATTGCCGGACTTCTTGCGGGGAATAAAGCAGGAAAATGCACCACAAGTGATGTGGTTTGTGCCGCAGTTAATCTTCATGGAAGAGCTGGGGATATGGCACGAGATAGACTGGGCGAAAGGTCCATGCTGGCCAGAGATATTCTGGATGCCATTCCTGATGTGATGAAGAATCTATAAGATACAAAGATTTCTAAATTAAAATTATAAGAATTAGAAAATATCAAAAATCAAAAAATCAAAAACAATAAAAATATAATAGAGGAAAAAAATGAGCTTTAGAAGAGTAGAGGCAGACATTGATTTAGATGCTGTTAGATATAATATTGAAACCGTTAAGGCACTTAATCCTAAGGACAGAAAGGTATGTCTTGTCATTAAGGCAGATGCCTATGGACATGGAGCGGTAACATTTGCAAAAGAATTTGCAGATATAGCGGACTACTATGCAGTGGCTGAGATGGATGAAGCTGTAGAGCTTAGAAATTCAGGAGTTACAACTCCAATCCTTATATTGGGATATACTGATGAAGAAGACTTCGGCCGGGCTATTGAAAATGATATTACTATAGCAATTTATGATGTGGCAGCTGCGGAGAAGCTTTCGGCATTGGCTATAGAAAAGAGTAAATCTAAAAAAGCGAAAGTACATATCAAAGTGGACAGTGGAATGAGTCGTATTGGATTTCAGTGTACAGAGGAAGATGTGACAAAGGCGCTGGAGATTTATTCTATGGAAGGGCTTGATGTAGAAGGAATATTTACTCATTATGCTAAAGCAGATTATATGGATAAGTCTGATGCAGAGAAACAGTATAAAAACTTCTCCTGGTTTGTTTCTGAAATCGAATCAAAGGGCGCATCATTTAAGATAAGACATATTGATAACAGCGCAGGTGCTATGGAAATCCATTCAAAAGGATTTGATATGGTGAGACTGGGTATCGTAATCTACGGACTTTATCCTTCTGAAGAGATTGATAAGTCTGTGGTTCTTAAACCGGCTATGGCATTAAAGTCAAAAGTTATCCATGTTAAAGATTTACCTGCTGGTAGAGGTGTTGGATATGGCTGGTCTTATGTGACTGAGGAGCCTAGAAGGATAGCTACAGTTTCTGTGGGATATGCTGATGGATATCCTAGAGCACTTTCCAATGTGGGAAGAGTTCTGATTCATGGACAGTATGCACCGATTGTGGGAAGAGTTTGCATGGATCAGATAATGGTGGATGTGACAGATGTTGATATAGTAAAAGTTGGGGATGAAGTTGTTCTTTTTGGCACCCAGGGAGAGAATTCCATCTCTGTGGAAGAGGTTGCAGAACCTGCAAATAGCTTTAATTATGAAGAGGTATGTAACATCAGCAGACGAGTTCCAAGAGTATATTTTAAGAATGGAAAAGAGCAGTTTGTAGTTAATTATATTTGCTAATATATCACTTGATTTTTTTACTGATTTTATAAGATTAAACGATGTTTTAATATAGAATTTATGATACAATAAAATGTGTGTTATTAGAATTTTTTAATTAACATTTTATTGACTATACAGGAGTTTTATGTTTAAGAAAAAGGACGAAGAAAAAGTAGAGGAAGAGATTCTCTCTATGGTTGAAGAAGGTCACGAACAGGGCTTTATCCAGGAGGATGAGGTGGAAATGATATCCAATATCCTGGACTTAGATGATATGCAGGTTAGAGAAATAATGACCAGTCGAAGCAAAATCTATGCCGTGGATAAAAGCAGTAAGGTGTCCGATATAATTGAAGATTGCCTTGAAAGCGGTTACTCAAGATATCCGGTTTACGAGGAAGAGATAGATAACATCACAGGTATTGTTCATTTGAAGGATATGACTAAGACATATCTCCACAGTCCGGATACTCTGGTAGGGGATATTATTGAAGAGGCACTATTTATTCATCCTGCTTATGATACCCTTAAGCTGCTTAAGAAAATGCAGAAAGAGAAAAAGCATATGGCAATTGTTCTTGATGAGTATGGACAGACAGATGGTCTGGTAACTCTTGAGGATGTGCTGGAGGAAATTGTAGGAAATATCTGGGATGAGCATGATGCTGAAACAGAAGAAGTTCGTGAGGCTACAATAGGTGATGGATATGTTGTAGATGGAATGATAAAGCTTCATGATCTTGAAGACGAGATAGAAGGTCTGGAATTTCCAGATACTGATATAGAAACTCTAAATGGGTTTTTGCTTTATAAACTTGGGGGATTTCCTAAGGACGAAGGTAATATAAAGATTGATTATGGAGGATTTACTTTCGAGTCTTTGGAAATCGAAGATATGCTGATCAAGTCAGTAAAGATTACAAGGATTTTATAGATACTTAAGTAAAATATAAGACTAGAATAAATACTAAAATTAAAAAAAATAAATAAAAATAATAAAAATAAGTTATAGATAAGTGAGGAAAAAGAAATGTCAGGACATTCAAAATTTGCAAACATTAGAGCTAAGAAAGAGAAGAACGATGCAGCTAAAGGAAAAGCATTTACAGTCATCGGAAGAGAAATTGCTGTAGCAGTTAAAGAGGGAGGACCTAACCCTGAGAATAACTCCAAACTTCGTGATGTAATTGCAAAAGCTAAGGCAAATAACATGCCAAATGATACAATTGAAAGAGGTATCAAGAAGGCTGCTGGAGATCTGGAAAATGTAAACTTCTCATATAACACATATGAAGGTTACGGCCCAGGCGGAGTAGCTATCATCGTTAAGTGTCTTACAGATAACAACAATAGAACAGCTGGAAATGTTAGAAGCGCATTTACAAAGGGCGGCGGAAGCATTGGTGTTACAGGCTGTGTATCATATATGTTCGATGAAAAGGGACAGATCATCATTGACAAGGAAGAAGTTGAGATAGAAGCTGATGACCTTATGATGATGGCACTTGATGCAGGAGCAGAGGATTTTGCAGAGGAAGAAGATTCATTTGAAATCATTACTTCACCAGCTGATTTTTCTGAAGTTAGAGATGCACTTGAGAAAGAGGGAATTGCTATGGCTTCAGCAGAAGTTACTATGATTCCACAGAACTATGTGGCAGTAACAGATCCTGATATCCAGAAGAACCTTGATAGAATCCTTGATCTTCTTGATGCCGACGATGATGTAGAGAGTGTTTATACAAATGTGGAAGAATAAATTGCTATTTGCAGAAACCAGATAAACAATTATGAGTCAAGCTTGCTTGAACGAATAATTGTTTTAACTGGATTTCTGCGAAGCAGGAATTAAAGAATCATGAGGTAAGAGTCTGCGGAGCAGACAGTAGAGCACGAAGTGCGGACTTACCGAATGATTCGGTAATTGCTGCAAATAGCAATTTATAATTGTAAATTCGGTAATTGCTGCAAATAGCAATTGTAAATCAAATACAACAACTTGGGGAGGGAAGCGTATGGAAAAATTCATAGTTACAATATCCAGAGAGTATTGTTCTGGTGGCCAAAAGATTGGCAATCGACTTGCTGAGGAACTGGGAGTAAGCTGCTACAATGCAGAGATGCTTAGACTGGTTTCAAAGAACGAGAACATGAAAAATGGTGCGGTAGCTGATGATGAAAGAATTAAAGATACTTCGCTTTTTGATGTTGCGAAAGAAATCTATTCTGATCCGCTTCCTACACCTCATATAGATGATGTTCTTTCAACAAAGGTTTCTGATGATGACATGGTTTACATCAAGAATATTTATGATTATCAGTCTGAAATCATAACTGAGCTGGCAAAGAGAGAATCTTGCGTTATCATTGGTAGATGTGCAAATTACATTTTGAAGGATAATCCATATACTATAAATGTTTTTGTACATGCACCTCTTGGATTTAAGCTTAAGAGAGCTCAGTCAAGGCATTATATGCCAGATGCAGAACTTAGAAATTATATGGCGAAGGTTGACGAGCGAAAGGCAGATTATTACTTCAAATATACTGGCTGTGAGTGGACAGATGTGAAGAATTACGACCTTTCACTGGATACATCTGAACTGGGAATCAGTGGATGTGTTGACCTGATAAAGAGATTTATAAAGATTAAACAGAGCAACGAAAACTTCTAAAAATTTTAAAGGGGTTTATAAGAATTTTTATAAGAATTTTAATTAGAATTTATATAAGAGTTTTTATAAGTATTTCTAGAATAAGAATATAGAATTTGATATAATTATTTTATCATTTTGTGAAGGGTTACACATTAAAACTCTGTAGGGGGAACAGGGATTTAGAAACACGAGAATTTTACGGAGGGTTGCTTTATGAAGAGAGTAGCGTATATTGCATCTGAGTGTGTACCATTTATCAAGACAGGTGGTCTTGCAGATGTTGTTGGTACACTTCCTAAGAAGTTTGATAGAAATGAATACGATGTCCGTATCATAATTCCAAACTATATGTGTCTTCCTGAAAAGTATAAGAAGAACATGAAATATATTACTCATTTTCACATGGATATTGGCTGGAAGCAGCAGTATGTAGGTGTTATGTACATGGAGTATGAAGGTGTACCTGTTTACTTCATTGACAATGAGTATTATTTCAACGGCTTCAATATTTATGGAGATGTAAAATGGGACATCGAGAAGTTCTGCTACTTCTGTAAGGCGGCTCTTTCAATTTTACCAAGTATTGGATTTAGACCTGACATCATCCATTGTCATGACTGGCAGGCA
>CAMNGU010000051.1 GCA_946538525.1 uncultured Lachnospiraceae bacterium | reverse complement strand
ACATGCTTTTCCTGCAAGCAGGAACGCATTTTGACTTTTGACACTTATGTCATAACATTTCTTTATAAATATATCTACCATTAGTCTATAAAAATTTCTATAAACTAATGGTAGAAAATTCATTTTATAAATCTCTTATTATATTATTTGTAAAGTGGATATTTGTCTGTAATGCTCTTTACAAGTTCTTCAGCCTTTGCTGAATCCTTATCAAGGATAGCTGCCTTAAATGCATCAGCGATAGTAAACATATCTTCCTTAACAGCGCCACGAGTTGTAACAGCTGGAGTACCTACTCTGATACCACTTGTTACGAATGGTGACTGTGGATCATTTGGAACTGTGTTCTTGTTAACAGTGATACGAACTTCATCAAGAGCCTTCTCAACTTCCTTACCTGTAAGGCCGAGTCTCTTAAGGTCAACAAGCATAAGGTGATTATCTGTACCACCTGATACGATATCAAATCCTCTATCCTGAAGTGCTGCAGCAAGTGTAGCTGCATTTTCAACTACTCTACCCATGTAGTCTTTGTAATCCTGTGAAAGAGCTTCCTTGAAGCATACTGCCTTACCAGCAATAACATGCATAAGTGGTCCACCCTGAATTCCAGGGAAGATAGCCTTGTTGAAGTTATACTTAGCATTCACTTCCTCGCTGCAAAGGATCATGCCACCACGAGGTCCACGAAGTGTCTTATGTGTTGTAGTTGTTGTGACATCAGCATAAGGAATTGGGCTCATGTGATATCCTGCAGCAACAAGACCAGCAATGTGTGCCATATCTACCATGAGAATTGCACCAACCTCATCAGCGATCTCGCGCATCTTCTTGAAATCTATCTCTCTTGCATATGCAGAAGCACCAGCAACAATAAGCTTTGGCTTAGCTTCCTTTGCTATAGCAAGAACATTATCGTAATCGATACGACCTTCGTCATTTACTCCGTAAGGTACGCAGTTGAAATACTTACCTGACATATTTACTGGTGAACCATGTGTAAGGTGTCCGCCGTGGTCAAGGTTCATACCCATAAATGTATCACCTGGCTGCATTGTAGCGAAGAATACTGCCATATTAGCCTGAGCTCCTGAATGTGGCTGAACATTTACATACTCAGCACCAAAAAGCTTCTTAGCTCTCTCACGAGCCAGATCCTCAACAACATCAACATACTGACATCCACCATAATATCTCTTTCCTGGATATCCCTCAGCATACTTATTTGTGAGGTGGCTTCCCATAGCTGCCATAACAGCCTTAGAAGCAATATTCTCTGACGCAATCAGCTCAAGGTTATCATTCTGACGATTGAATTCGTCAGTCATAGCTGCTGCAACCTCTGGGTCAAACTTTGCGATCTCTTCAAAATCAAACATTTATATTTCCTCCATTTATAATTTTTATAGTATTTTTATATTTTTATTTTTATTTTTATAATCCTTCGCTGAAGCTCAGGATAAAGTTTCTATTTAGTTAACTGTAATCTGTGACAGAACCTGACCAATCTTGTCATGTATAACGATATCAGCCTGTGAGTCTCTTCCGGTAGAAGCCATATTCAGAACTGCCAAATGCTTTCCATTAAAATAGTTCACGAAACTAGCAGCAGGATAAACAACCAGTGAAGTTCCTCCTATGATAAGCATGTCAGCTTTGGAAAGATGCATGATAGCCCTGCTTATAACATCACTATCCAATCCCTCTTCATAAAGAACTACATCAGGTCTAACCAGACCTCCACATTCTTTGCCATCAATCACATTGTTACATCTTGGAACGCCCTGCGAAGCAAGTATATACTTGACTCCAGCATTTACATCTTCATCAGTACTGCTATAGTTTTTCCCACATTTAGTACAGAAATTCCTAAGTACTGATCCATGAAGTTCCAACACCTCTTTACTTCCAGCTGCCTGATGAAGCCCATCAATATTTTGAGTTATGACAGCTTTCAGTTTTCCAGCAGCCTCCAGCTCAGCCAGTTTATAATGTGCAGCGTTTGGCTTTGCATCCGGTGCCAGCATCTTATCCTTGTAAAATTCATAAAACTCTTCAGTTCTTTGAACAAGGAAAGTATGACTTACTATTTCTTCAGGTGGATATTTATATTTCTGATTATAAAGGCCATCCTGACTTCTAAAATCAGGAATACCACTTTCTGTAGAAACTCCTGCTCCACCAAAGAATACAATATAATTCGACTCATTTATTGCATCTTGCAATTTCTGGATATTTTCATCACTCATCTTTTTTGCTCACCCTAACCTTTACCTTGTAACCATCCTTAACAGTGTATTTTTCTGAACTATCGAGCCCAATCTCCAGCTCATAGATTCCCTCTCTTAGAGCCGCTACACTGATTCTTGGATTCAGATCATCTACCCCTACATCTGCTATCTCATCAGCGAAGCCCTTAACTTTTATTTTAACTAAGTCAGGTTCTTCGATATAGTAATTATATGCATTATCTGCATCATTTATATCGATATCTCCCTTTGAAAATGATATTTCCTGCTCTACTACTTCTTCTATTACTACATTTACAGCTATCTCACTATATGAAGTATCAGCAATTATAATATCCGCTGGAAGATATTCCATAATATCTATATTTCTCTCAATATTTTCTGCAGCATCCGTAACCAGAACTCCAGTAATATTGATTGAATCAATATTTTTAAGCGCCTCTTCTTCTCCAGCTATAACTATGGAAGTTGGCTCATAATTTACGCTTCTAATCCCAAAACCTTCTCTAACAGAACCGGCAGTTGAAACATTTATCGGTATTTCCTTAGTTGGATAAACCGGAATATTGATTGTTGCCTGATTTTCTGAAAGTGTCAGATTATCTTTTTCGATGGCAACTCCATATCCATCAATACATCCAATCTTTACAGTCTTTTCTATATCCGCCTCTGCTCCCGCAACATCCACAACGGCTCTGGCCTCAACGATATTTGAAAGAACAGATTCTGGTCCGGAAACAGTTACCATGTTAGGCGTTGGAACCGGATTTCCAAGAGCAAATCCCTCCTTAACTGTTCCTGAGGTGATTACTCTAACAGGAATACTCTTCTCAACCTCTTCCTCAATACTAAGAGATACATATTGATTGATAGGAGTTATTGTTATCTTCTTCGCCTTGGAACTGGAAATGGAATTGTTCAGCTCTACCTTAATAGTGGTGGAGTTGGTTACCGAAAGCTTAGAAAGATCAGCCGTTGCTCTAAAGTTATCTATCTCAAGTCCCTCAACTACAGACGAAGGTCCTTTAACAATAACACTAACCGTCTCTCCATCTGTAACATTGTATAGATATCCATTCTCTAAAATGGTATCTCCGTTCAGCATTTCTACAGGAATATCGAGCACTGTCCTTGTTACAACTCCATCCTCAATATTCATTACTATAAACCACAAGACAAATGCGGCCAGAAGAGCTATAAGCTTCAGTCCAAGATTACTGAAAATGCCTTTCTTTTTTTTCTTACTATCCTCACTATCCTGACCATAGTTAGAAGTTCCGCTAGAACCTTCTTTCACTAAAACTTTAGTATTCTTATTAGCTATATCTTCTGAAGATTCCTGTTTATCTATCTGATTATCGACCTGATTATCGACCTGATTATTATCTTGGCTATTTTCCTGATTCAGTTTATCCTGCTCAGCCTTTTCTTTAATCCGTTCCATCATGTTATTTTTAACAATAGGATTTAAAGTCTTATCAGTTTTAGTTTTCTCTAGATTAGTCTTTTTATTCCCGCTAACATTCTTGCTCTGCTTGTTACTCATTTGTCTGCCCTCCTTTTCTCAATTTTCTTGATCTGGAAGGCTTCTCTTCTTGTTCAGAATGAAGCTTTGTAAGCTGTTTTCTAAGACCATCTTCATCTAGTCCCTTATATAGCTGTCCCATATAAGCAACTGAAATCTCACCAGTCTCTTCAGAAACTATGACAGTCATACTATCTGTAGTTTCACTGATTCCGAGTCCCGCTCTATGTCTGGTTCCAAGAGCTTTCTCAATCTCACCGTTGTCAGTAAGAGGCAGGTAACAAGTTGCCGCTATAACACGGTTATTCTTAATAACTACCGCTCCATCATGAAGTGGAGTATTCTTTTCAAATATATTTATAAGCAGCTGGTGTGTTACCTCAGCATCAATGGAAATACCGGTATTGATTATCTCCCCCAGTGGTGTATCATGCTCTATTACGATAAGAGCACCAGTTTTATCCTTTGCCAGCTGAACTGCTGCTTTTACAAGTTCATAAATAGTCTTGTCTTCGATATTCTTAACACTATCATTTTTCGAATACATGGAATTAAATAGTCTTGATACGAAGTTCTTTCTTCCCAGCTCATCAAGGGCTCTTCTCAGCTCTGGCTGGAACAAAATAACGAGAGTAAGCAGAATTACATTGATTAAGTTTCTTGCAATCCAGAGGATAGTATTCAGTCTTGCCACTGCTGCAAAAGCAAGAAAAAGAGCCACGACAAATATACCCCTTAACAGAGTTTTGGCGCGACTTGTTTTCAGCCATAAAAGTATATGGTAGATACTATATGCAATTATAAATATATCTAACACATCGGTCCATTTTAATTCGGGAAAATAAATTCCATCCAGATGTGTCTGAATAAATGCCCAAATAGCTTCCATTTACTATTCCCTTTTACTATTCCCTTACTTTTTTACTAATCCCCAAAATCAAATATAAGCTAACTTTATACCTCTTGCTGAGGTCTAAAATTCTTAGTGTCTACATCTAAATCTTTATCAGAATTCTTATCTGAGTCTTTCTTAACACCTGTCTTCTTAGCCTTTTCAGAATCAATCTTTGGAACTGCCTTAACATAGTAGTAATAATCATCATCCTCGAACTGAACTCTCTGAGTATGCTTATAATCCAGCATACCCTGGCCAAACCTTATAACAAGTGCAAGTACTATACCAACTATACTACCTATAAGCACCAGATTAACATCAACATCCTGTCCAACTATAAAGCCTGCTATGATAGAACCAATGATATTCATAATAGTTCCAGCAGCGATTGCAATATACATTGCAAATGGATAGCTGAACTTAGCAAGTACTGCAGTAATACCAATTGTGATTGCAAATATGATCATTACTGTGTACATTTCTTTGTTACCAATAAATACAGTGGTAATCTGCTTAATTGCCTCAATCTCATTTTCCGGATCTTCAGTTGCCAGCAGGCGATAAACCTCTGCGGCACATTTTGTGAAGTAGAAAAATGCAACACCACAAACTGCAGGTACAAGTCCTGAAAGTCCTGCAATAAGCGCAATAATTATTGGTGCAGCGAACGGAATATGAAGTACATAGAACACTGGAACCAGCATTACTGCATATGTATATTTAGGGAAAAATCTTATATATACACAATAGATAATAGTGAAGAGGACAATAAATACAGCCCCTACTTCAAGTGATACTGAAAATGAATGCAGTGCTGACACAACTCCAACCATGAAGAACATAAATCCATCAGGAAGAAGTGCTGCAAGAACAGCAAGAAGAATGTTAACCTCAGGTTTATTTGCCAAATGATTGTAGCCAAACATTTTTTGAACTGACATAAAAACTATTAAAGACCATACAAAGCGAAATACCGGTGTAATGATCTCATCTTGTTTTCGACATATATCCCGAAGGGTGTTTTTTAATTTTAATATACCCATTTTATTTTTTTCTCCTGTTTATCACTCTTCTTAATCTTCAGTAATATCTGTAAAACCGTTATTTGATGCAGGACGCTTTACAGTATGAGGCATCTGAATTCGTCCATTGCTTGGATTACTATTTGAATTTGTATTTGAATTTGTATTTGAATTTGTATTTTGATTATATCCTGGAATACTATCTGGGATATCACTCAGAAAATCATCCAATTCATCATTTAAACTTATGTTTGAGCTTATATTAGAGCTCGTATTAGAACTCATATTCATAGGTTCCAGCTCGCTAATCACATTAGCCTGCATATTTGCCCCTGATTCAGGTGCAGCCTGAGGAGCTCTTGCTTTTGTTTTTGCTTCAGGTACAGGCATATCTTCAAATTCTAACTCATCATCAAATCCACCAATACCAGAATATACTTTAACCTTACCTGTTCGGATATCATCTCTAGTTTCATCCGATTCATATGATTTTACTAATTTTTTCAGCCATTTATTATACTGAACTATTCCGGGTTTCGCTTTTGAATACTTATAATTGTAAACAATAAAAGCATACATATAAAATACAGCCAATGTAATAACATATCCTATCATCAGCCATGAGATAATCTTAAAGTAATCTATATGATTAAGATCCGCCAGGAACTTCTCAAACTGAAGAAGAATATACACTGCCACTATTATCCAATAGCAGAAGGTAGCTGCAACGAGAGTCTTAAGGCAACCATACTGAACATAATCCTCTTTGTAGTACTTACTAAGGATCAGGTCCTCAAGTCCCTCATTCTTCTCATATATTGTAATCTTGGTCATGAGTTTTATCTTCTCTTCATCAAGCATTCAAATATCTCCTAATATATATTCTAGCACCTTTTTAGAGCATCTTGATCCAAAAAAGTTTTTTAAGAACTGCATACCGAAATAAGGGCATAATATGCCCACACATATTCAATATGATATAATATTCGGCTCATAAAATCAAGAAAGATAGAATCATCAACTGCCGAGAGGCTTGAAGCATATAGAAATGCTTTCAATCCCCTCGGCAATTCAATTTTAAATCTATATAGTATCAATAAGCTCCAGTGTATGCTCTTCAACCTGTTTCTTGCAAAGTTCAACAAAATCAGCAAGAGAAACGCCGTTCATCTGCTTATTTCCACGAACATTAACTGAAACTGTTCCTTCCTCTGCTTCCTTGTCACCAAGGATAAGGATGTATGGCTCCTTAAATTTCTTGAAGCCCTTAATCTTTGTCTTCATATTCTCATCTGAGTAATCAGCCTCAACTCTGATACCAGCCTTACGAAGTGCCTTCTCAACAGTCTTTGCATATTCATTATGCTCTGGTCTGATTGGCACAATACCTACCTGATATGGTGACATCCAGAATGGGAATACTCCCTTGAAGTTCTCGATAAGGATACCAATGAATCTTTCAAACGAACCAAATATAGCTCTGTGAATCATAACTGGTCTCTTCTGAGAACCATCTGCAGCTACATATCTAAGATCGAAGTTAAGTGGAAGCTGGAAGTCAAGCTGGATTGTACCCATCTGCCATTCACGACCGATGCAGTCCTTCATCTTAAGGTCAATCTTTGGACCATAGAATGCTCCGTCGCCCTCATTAATCTCATATCCACCTTCGCCATACTTCTTATCAAGAATTCTCTTAAGTGATGCTTCTGCAGCATCCCATAATTCTGGTGCACCCATGAAGTCCTCTGGTCTTGTTGAAAGCTCAGCCTCATATGTAAGACCAAATGTCTCATAGATATACTTAGCGATATCCATGATATCTCCAATCTCATCCTCAATCATATCCTCTGTAAGGAAAGTATGATCATCATCCTGATGGAACATCTGAACTCTGAAAAGTCCATTTAATTCTCCACTCTTTTCACGACGATGGATAACCTGTGTCTCACTATATCTAAGTGGAAGCTCCTTATAGCTGTGGAGTCCATTCTTATATACATTTATAGCATTTGGACAGTTCATTGGCTTGATAGCATACTGAATGTCTGTATTGATTTCTTCCTTCCCTGTCTCTTCATCAACAGTTGCATTTGTTACAAGGAACATATTCTCCTTGTAATGGCCCCAGTGACCTGATGTCTCCCAAAGATTCTTGTGGTTGATGACAGGAGCAAGAATTTCCTGATATCCATACTCTTCATGAAGCTTTCTCCAGAAATCAAGAATTGCATTGTACATCTTGAAACCACGAGGGAGCCAATATGGCATACCTGGTGCAGACTCATCAAACATGAAGAGTTCCTGCTCTGGTCCAATCTTCTTATGATCTCTTTCCATAGCCTCTTTTACAAAATCCAAATGAGCCTTCAGCTCCTGCTTTGAAGGGAAGCAGTACATATAGATTCTCTGAAGCTGATCATTCTTCTCATTTCCTCTCCAGTATGATCCTGATACTGACTTAACCTTATAAGAAACATTCATAAGTTCCTGAGAATTTGAAATGTGTGGTCCGCGGCAAAGATCTACAAAATCATCACCTGTATAATATACTGTAATCTTCTCATCTGCTGGAAGGTCATTGATGAGCTCTTCTTTATACTTCTGTCCCTTGAAGATTTCAAGAGCCTCATCCTTTGAAACTTCCTTTACTGTCCAATCCTCACGGCGCTTAAGGATTTCACGCATCTTATCCTCAATTGCCTTATGATCCTCATTTGTGATTGTTCTTGGAAGCATAAAGTCATAATAAAATCCGTCATCGATCTGAGGCCCAATTGCTATCTGAACATTTTCCTTTCCGAAAATCTCCATTACAGCTTTAGCCATTACATGTGCCATTGAATGTCTGTACACACTTAAGAAATATTCCTTATTATCCATTTCTTTTCCTCCTCTAGTATTCTCACTAACACTCTTTTAGTTAGTATTTAATTGATTCATCTTGTTTTATCTGGAAAACAAAAATCCCTGTACTATCTGTCGATAATACAGGGACGATATATCGCGGTTCCACCCTGATTGCTTTCATGTACCAAACTAAGCACATTCAGCCTCTCATTTGATTATAACGGAATCACCGTATTCATTTCAGAGATATTTATCAATCCCCTAATAAGAATCCCTCAGAGGTAGTACCCGAAGTTTTAAGTCTAAGGTGCTCTCAGCCTTTGCACCCCTCTCTGTCAACTACTCCAACAACGAACATGTCCTCATCATCAGTTTAATAATTCTAATCAGTTGTTACTCACTAAAAATATTAAAGTTTTTTAAGAATTTTAGCGAATTACTGAGAATTATACATCTACTTTTTTACAAAGTAAAGATGATTTTTATTTTTCTTCACACCACTTATTATTTTCATCATAGTAGCCATACTTATCTTCAACACCTGATGAGTTAACATGTACCCATCTATTGTCCCAATTATTTCCTGCCACTCCCGGCTCCAGCCACTCATCAGCAGCCATATATCCATTTGACTTGAAATAATATGTGGTCCCATCAATTATAGCCGCTTCATTTGAAGGATACCAACCTGATGTATCCTCAAACCACCAACCGTTTGAATCACCCTTCCAGCTTCCGGTATATGCGTAGCTCTGTATTCCATCACTGCCAATGTAATATCCATCTCTCCAACATGTGCCTTCATATAAGAAATTGTCAAAGTAATACCAAGAGCCATCTATTTTGTGCCAGCCATCTTTTACCGCATAGCCATTCTCATCAAAATAAAACCATCCAGATTGAACATACATTCTGCCACTTCCCCAAGAACGAGAACTTGCAGAAGCACATGCAGGCTGTCCATTTCCATAGTATGAATCATAAAGCTTATCCATTTTCTGCCAGCAGCTTGTAGGATACCAACCTGATGTATCTTCGTACCACTGCCAATCACCTGAACCCTTCCATGATCCTGTAGCTTTATATGTCCATTCTCCATTTGCATCAAACCAAAAGCCCTGATACCACTGTCCTCTAATATCACCTTTAACAACACCTATAGTCACATCACTATATTTATCGCCATAGTTAGATGACAGAGCGGCGTTTTTCTTAAAATCACTCTTATTCAGTACAATTGCTCTTCCATCACATTTCACAAGCTTTTCAGAGTTAATAATAAAGTATGATACACGGCTATATTCATCATTTAAAGCCCAATAGCCTCCATTAATATAAACTTTCTTGTTAGTTTCATCCTGTACTAAAAGAGTATACTTATCAGCATCATTAATTTTTTTAATCTCTATTGTGATATTTCCATTTGCATCAAAATAGCCGTCATCAAAAAGAGCATTCGGATAGTTGTTCTCACTATCATCAAACTTCTCTCTGATTCCATAATCTCCAGTTCTGCCACCTGCATTCACTATCCCCATACTATTGGTGAAGCCATTCAGCCCCGAACCAAGAATAGCTACAGCGATTATAACCGCCAAAACTGCTGTTATTAATTTCTTTGTTTTTTGTAATGCCTCTCTTTTTTTGTAATTTCCCATTACTATACCTCCTATAAAATATATGTCATAAGGTCAACATGCTTTTCCTGCAAGCAGGAACGCATTTTGACTTTTGACACTTATGTCATATTATAACATGCCGCACAAAATATATAATTACAAATATTTATTTTCCTGACTTTTGTTAATTTGGGGAGTTTTTTTATAATTGCTTTTTATAATTGCTTTTTTATTATTGATTTTTGTAGTTCTTTATACGCTCCCAATGTATATCTTCCCTCTTTAAGAAATCTAATATATTTATTCCTATTATACCTCAACGCCTTCTTTACAATTTTATAATCATAAACTCTGACACATTTTACCTTCACACTATTCGGGCTGGAATCCCCATCTATCACATATGCTTCTTCAAGAACAAGCCAATCTCGCTTTAATCCTCTTGCACCCTCTACAGAACTATATCTATGACAGATAAGATATTTAGAGCCTTTATAGCTATATATATCATCCACATACACTTCTTTTTTATTTAATCTATTTTTTGTTTTATCACTTGATATCACAAATTCCCAAACCGTTTCTGATTGGTCCATATCTTTAGTCTTAACAAATTCATACTCCTCCGTAGGAGTGCTAAATGAATTCTTATCCATAAAAACCGTATCATCTACGCCCTCATAGTATTTCCCAATACTGCACTCCTTGATCATACCAATGATTTCCTTTATCTTTATATCATCAATAAAACCTGTAAAAACAATCGGAACCAAAAGCATCAAGTCAGCAAATGCCCAGTAAGATGCAAATGGCGCAGAACAACCAACAAATCTAAATGGGATAAAGTCCACCAAAACTGATACAACCGATTTTATCAGGAATAAATAAGCAACGATATCATATACTTCACCATATCGTTTATAATCCTTATATGTATTCATGAACTTGATTATTACAAACAAAAGGACGCCCAGCACAAAACCAATAACAGTTTGTTTCCAATAATAATCAGGAACATAATAATGTCCATCCACCGGTGAAGAAACCAACTTATTCATCCGAACAAATGCATTTTTATCAAATATATAAGCTGTTATGAGATATATTATTATCTGAATCGATACGAAACCTATAAAGAATAGTTTATTCTTCCTCTTGAAAGTACCATTCTTTTCATTTTTCACAAGAATAAACCATAACGCGAAAGAATCCATCACTATATAAAATGTTGCTCCACCGCCAGAAAAATATAAGAATATGATCATCATAGCGATAGTCATTGCCATTATAAGCGAAAAAACAAAATTATAATTGAAGCTACCAGTTTTTCCATTTCCAATCTCATCATCCGCTTCCATCTCTTTACGAGTCACAAGAAGTACCAACGGAAAGAATAAACCTAAATACACTTCATATATATATCTAAAACTAAAGGTTAACTTTTCAGACGGAAATGCAGGAGTAACTTCGTCAAGATAAACAAATCCGAACATGATATTAAGCAGCAAAACCACAGCAATAAGTACCGAAAATGCCACCACTAGATTCCATGCAGAATCTGATCTTACAATTCCAGAATCATCATATATATTTCGAGCAAAAATCGACCAGATAAAGCATAGTACGGCCATTACAATAACAGAAACAATAATGTACTTTATAATCGCTCCATACTCTTCCTTACCATAATCCTTAAAAAACGGATATGTATTGGTCAAAAACAGAGCAGAAGCGCAAACAAATAAAGCCACTATCTTAAGTATCTTCAATATGAAAAAATCTTTCTTTTGAATATTTTTCATGTACGCTCCATCTCCAGTATTTGCTCAAAATAATCCAGAATACTACAATCCTCTTTTCTTTTTCTGCTGCCCAGCAGTCATAGCAACAATCTGCTCTCTTGGAAGTAATCTACAACCAAATACCACAAGCTTCATTCTTAGAGTCGGTACTATGATTACCTTTCTTCTATCAAACATCTGTTTTATTGCATAATTTACGCACATCTCCGGATCTATACCAGGTAATGCAAATTCCACATTTGCCACATTATTAAACTCTGTATCTACAGGTCCAGGACAAAGGGCACCCACATATATATCACTGCCTTCTTCCTTAAGTTCTCTGGCTATACCCTGTGTAATACTGGTCACATAAGCCTTTGTTGCATAGTAGGTAGCCATATATGGTCCTGCAGGGAAAAGTCCTGCTGAAGAAGCCACATTTAGAATATAACCTCCAGTCACCTTTGAAGACTTCATCCTCTGAAGAATCATTTTTAATAATAGATGCATAGCAGTCACATTTACATCTATCATCTGCAGATCTTTATTGGCATCTGTCTCATAAAACCTTCCACAGTCACCAAAACCTGCATTATTGATAAACACATCTATATTTAAATCCATGGTTTCAGTTATAACTCTGACACATTCATCCCTTTGACTCAGGTCCGCAGCAATGATTATACTGTCAGTCTTTATAGCCTTTTGAACCTTTTCCAATCTATCTCGTCTTCTGGCAACAAGAACAAGTTTATATCCCCGCTCAGAAAGCTGTTTTGCAAATTCAAAACCAAGTCCACTACTCGCACCCGTTACCAGTGCATATGAATCATTTTTTCGATTCATTTATTTCACTCCAATCTCTATTTTTTCTTATTTTATCACACCCTTTAAGAAATATAAATAATGCAAAAAAAGGACAACCTCCTAAAAGATTGTCCTTAATTATGATTGCCTAATAATAATCACTTAGATTTCTAATGATTTACTCTGCATCTGAACTTGATGCATCCTCGTCTGTATCCATATCAAGATACTTAGCTGAAAGCTCTGAAACTGTACCGTTATCAAGCATCTTCTGAATTGAAGCATTGATCTGGTTAAGAAGTTCTGTGTTACCCTTCTTAACTGCGATAGCATACTCCTCAGCCTCAAATGCAGATGGATCTTCAACAATCTTAAGTCCTTCGTTGTCGCCAACAAACTTCTCTGCTGTTGCTGAGTCGATAACTACAACATCGCACTTACCATTTACAAGTTCAAGTACAGCCTCTGTACCCTTCTTGAATGCTTCGTAATCATAACCCATATCCTTTACACATGTCTCTCCTGTGTAACCCTGGATTACAACGATCTTCTTATCTTTCATATCAGCAGCTGCCTTGATGTCACTATCTTCCTTAACGATCATTACCTGAGTAGCTGTGTAGTATGGAGTTGAGAAGTCATAAGCTTCCTTTCTCTCATCTGTAACTGTCATACCAGCGATAACAGCATCAACCTGACCATTATCAAGAGCAAGAAGGAGCGAATCAAACTCCATGTTATTTATCTTCGCTTCCTTACCCATATCATCGCCAATTTGCTTAGCGATAGCCATATCGATTCCATCAAACTCACCGATTGCACCCTGTGAAGTTACAAACTCAAATGGAGGGAATTCTGCATTTGTACCAAATGTAATAGTTCCATTTGCTGTTCCATTTGCAGCTCCATCACCTGATGCTCCATCTTCTTTACTTCCACATGCTACAGCAGAAAGCATCATAACTCCGGCAAGCGCAAGTGCAAGCAGCTTCTTCATCTTCTTCATAATTTTTTCTCCTTATTTAACATCTAAATTTTTTTACATCTTTATTTTTACATCTTAATTTAATAAGAATTATATTATATACATTATTTCTTAAGTGTCAACCGTACGAACCAGTCTTTCCACTAACATGACTTTACAGAACTTTGCTCAAAAATCCTTTTGTTCTTTCATTTTGTGGATTTTCAAAAATATCTGAAGGAGTTCCTTTCTCTATAATCTGTCCTTCATCCATAAAGAGAATCCTGCTTCCAACCTCTCTTGCAAAACCCATCTCATGAGTTACAACCACCATGGTCATACCACTCTTAGCAAGCCGCTTCATAACTTCAAGAACTTCGCCTACCATTTCAGGATCCAATGCAGATGTTGGCTCATCAAACAGCATAATCTCTGGTTCCATTGCCAGCGCTCTTGCGATAGCGATTCTCTGCTGTTGTCCACCAGAAAGTGACTTAGGATAAACATCAGCCTTTTCTTCAAGGCCAACAATTTTTAGCAGCTCTTCTGCTTTCTTATCGGCTTCATCCTTTGTCATTTTCTTTAGCTTAACAGGAGCAAGAGTAATGTTCTTCTTAACAGTCACATGAGGGAAGAGATTAAAATGCTGAAATACCATGCCCATCTTCTCTCTTACTTTGTTCTTATTAACACCATGAGCTGTAATCTCCTGACCATCAACCCATATCTCACCTGCGTCGGACTTTTCCAGCATATTTATACAGCGAAGGAAGGTGCTCTTTCCAGAACCTGAAGGTCCGATAACTACCACAACCTCGCCATCTTCAATTGTTTCATTTATTCCCTTAAGAACCTCATTTCCATTGAAGCTCTTGTGAAGATCCTTTATCTCGATCATAATGATATCCTCTTAGTAAATATGTTGTCATAGTTTCATTAGCGTTTATCTGACTCACGAAGTTTCTTCTCAACCCTTCCAAGGACAAGTGTAAGAATCTTAATGAGCACAAAGTATATAATAGCTGTAGCTATAAGTGGCATAAATGCCTCATATGTAGCACTCTTGATAAAGTCACCAGCCTTCTGTATATCAACCAGTCCAACATATCCTACAATAGCAGTCTCCTTAATAAGTGTGATGAACTCATTACACATAGCAGGGAAAATATTCTTTATCGCCTGTGGAACAATAATACTCATCATAGTCTGCGTCTTGCTAAGTCCCAAAGATCTTCCCGCTTCTGTCTGTCCTTTATCGATAGAAAGAATACCTGCACGGATTATCTCTGATACATAAGCACCAGAGTTAATGGAAAATGCGATCGCTGCTATAATCCATTTCTCCCAGTTAACTGTTGCAAATATTACAAAGTAAATGATCATCAGCTGAGTAACTGAAGGAGTTCCTCTTATAATGTCCGTATAGATCTTTCCAAATATATTTAATACCTTTTTCTTGGAAAGATTACACAGCGCTATAAGAAATCCTATGATAAGTCCCAATACAGCAGCCAGAAGCGCAACTTTTATAGTAACTCCTATACCACTTATGAGAAGTCTGTATCTATCATCCCTAATAAAACATTTTTCAAAGGTTTCTGCTATATCAGCGAACCATCCACTTGCTAATATCATAGTTTCACATTCCCTTACTAAGTTATTGCATCACCAGGTTTCTTACTAAGTTTCTCACTATAATCCTTAATAACTACTGGCACGCACCATTGTTATCTACATAATAGCCATCCACATACTTGTTTGCTGCCATGTATCCATCGCCTTCAAAGTAATACCATACACTATTGATTTTCTGCCACTGTGCTTTTGGATACCAGCCTGACTCATCCTCGTACCACCAGCCCTTGGAATTTACCTTCCATGAGCCCTTATATTTGTAGGAACTTGTTCCGTCTGAGCTGATCCACTGGCCATTCACCCACTCGTTGGAAGCCATATACCCGTCAGTACCAAAATAATACTTTACACCATTTATAGTCTGCCAGCATCCACTTGGATACCAACCTGACTCATCCTCGTACCACCAGCCCTTGGAATTTGCCTTCCATGAGCCCTTGTACTGATAGCTCCATGCACCATCAGCTCCAAGCCAATAGCCATCTTGCCACTCATTCTTTTTAACTTTACCGTCTGCAGTAGTATAGTACCATTTATCGCCGTTCTTATTCCAACCAGAAGTTGGCTTTCCTTCATTCCCAAGATAGTACCACTCGCCATCAATCTTCTGCCATCCGGTCTTCATTTCACAATCTGCACCGAAGTAATACTTAACTCCGCCGATTTCCTTAAATCCACCGTTAAATGCACGACCATCTTCACTATAGTACCAGGTTCCACCACTGTTGATCCAGCCATTATGAACAGCTCCATCTCCGTCAAAGTAATACCATACATTATCCAGTTTGCACCATCCGGTTATAAGAGAACCAAATGGTCTATCCTTATAATCTTCCTTGAGAAGATAAACCTTCTTACCATTTCTAGTTGTCCAGCCTGTCTTCATAATTCCATTTTCATCAAAGAAATATACATGATTTCCAGGATGACTTACTTCTGTACTATTGATTACCTGCCATCCCTTCTTAAGAGAACCATCTGTATTAACATATACCCATTCATAGTTCTCCCAATCCGTAAACCATTTAGCCCAGCCACCATCTTTTCTTGACTGAACCCAGCCCATAGGCGCTGATCCAATTGAAAGAGTTGTATTCTTTATGACCTTTCTTGTTCTGGTGACTGTTTCAACTTTTTCCACAAGTTGCTTTACATCATAATCCAGCTCTTCGTCACCTTCACCGCCTTCTTCGTTATCGCCATTTACCTGGCCATCACCAAGGCCTTCCTGTTTTTGATCCGGATTCTGTTCTTCCTGAACAGGAGGATCAACATTTTCTTCCTCCTCAGCATAATCCTCAGCATAATAATTTGCATAGCTGCTTGTTACAGTATAAGTATCAACAACTCTATAAAGTTCTTCAGGTTCAGTAGCCACAACTGCAGCAGTATTAAATGTAAGCTTTCCTGTCATATCCTGAACTATAGCATTACCACTTGCATCCTTAGTTCTGTACATATTTATATTCTTCTGCTTCATATATCCATAAAATGGAGAATATCCATCTAAATCAGTACTGATTGTCTGGATGATCGCATACTTTGGATTCAGTGTATCAACCAGTTCCTTACTTGTGGAAGCAGAAAAGCCATGATGTCCAACCTTCATAACATCAACATTTCCATGCTGTGCTGTGATAGCCTTACCAATCTTCTGTTCCATCTGATCATATACATCAATATCAGCCAAAAGAGCTGTCTTACATCCAGATTTCTCTATATATGTAACGATTGAATTTGCATTTTCATCTTCTGTTGATCGAGAATAAAGGTTATAAAGTGAAATGTTAAAATCACCAAACTGGAAGCTTATGGTATCATCCATATCGCCATCACCGTTTTTATTAAATGTAGCTCCTAAAGCATCCAGGCCTTCAACATGAGTATTTACCTGAAGCTTTACTGAGTCTCCCATTGCAGTTAATGCTGCCTGATAATAAACATCATTTTTCCAGACCGCTTCTGCAGGTATATTGGTATAACCTTTATAAATATAGGTTGTATCCTCATCCACCATATGAACATGGGACTCATTTTTTACAACCTCAGGATCCTTACCATAATCCTCATCATGCTCTAAATATTCTTCTATTGCCAGAGACTGATCCTCATCCAGCTCATTTCCGTCCTTATCATAAAGCGTTTCTTTAACATCATATGCCGTAGAATCCTCATCAATAAGATCCACAGATGACACTTCCTTAACGATATCAGGAATACCACCTAGATGATCTGAATGCGAATGAGTTGCCAGGATAAAATCCAAATGCTCAACTCCGAGTGCAGCAAGGTAATTACGAACTGCAACTCCTGACGCGCTATTGGGCGCATCAAAGGAAGAAAGAGGTACATTTTCCTCACTCGATCTATTGGATGCATCTATAAGTCCATAGTGGCCATTACTTTCAATAAGAATGGCATCACTTGTATGAAGGTTGATACCATCATCCAGTTTGATATAGTGGATACGGTCAACCGTCTCAGGTATCTTTGTATCCACATGTTCTACATCGCTGGTTGTAGGTTCAACGATAATCTCTGGTTCCTCATTTATCTTTTCATATTCGGTTGTTTCTTCGTCGCCATCCTCAGCTCTTAATATATTTCCAGAAGAACTTACCATCCTGTCTTTTAAATCACCAGATGCAGCATAAGCCCCCGAATTCAGACCTAAGCTCAGCACCATAGAAGCCGCTAATGCTCCAGAAATAAATTTTTTTCTCATAATTTTTCACTCTCCATCTTTTAATACACTCAATGTATTATCATTCTATTCACCTGTATAATCAAAGTTACATCATACACTCAAACCCACTTTTTTTCAAGTAAAAGTCGCCATTTTTAGCCATTTTCAGCCCTTTAAAAGCATTTTTCAACACCCTCACAACAGCTAGCGTAAAGTTTTATTCGGAAAATTAAATAAAAGAAATATAGAAGGGAA
>CAMNGU010000050.1 GCA_946538525.1 uncultured Lachnospiraceae bacterium | reverse complement strand
GTTCTTCTTGATGATGATGGAAGAATCTATTGCTATAACGGTGGACTTTGGGGCGGACAGCTCGAGATGTGGCAGTCAGGAAGCTTTAATCCTGATGAGCATCGTCCAGAGGGAGATGAGCCAGCACTTGGACCACTTTTTGCAGAGTTTAAAGAAGATATGACAGGCTTTAAAGAAGCACCAAAGATGATTCAGATTCTTGATGAAAATGGTGAGCCATTAAAGGCTGGAGATGAAGATAGAAGATACTTTGAAGGACCATGGATGCATAAGTTCAACGGTAAGTATTATCTTTCTTATTCAACAGGAACAACACATTATCTCTGCTATGCTGAGGGAGATAGTCCTGCAGGTCCATTTACTTACAAAGGAAGAATTATGGAACCTGTTATTGGATGGACTACACATCATTCAATCGTAGAGATAGATGGAGAATGGTATCTGTTCTATCATGATAGTGAGTTTTCAGATGGATGCTCTCATAAGAGAACAGTTAAGTTTACAAAGCTTACAATCCATGAGGATGGAACAATTGATACAATCATTCCTTATGATCATATTGACTAAAAATAATAAGAAAAATATTAAGATAAATAATTAAAATAAAATATATATAATAAAAGAGCTTACCTCACTGAGATAAGCTCTTTTGAATTTATAGATCAGTTTGTAGATCGGTTTATAAATCGTGTGAAATATAATTATTTTCCACTTCTTTAAGGAAATCCTTCTTCTCTCGTTCTTTCATAAGGTCCATAGCAGATTCCTTTTTTGTGGATCCCATAGCATCCGGATTGTCGGTGGTATCTGCTTTATCTGATTTATTATCTTGCTCTTCTTCGTCATCTTTTGGTGTGATAGCCTTTAAGATATAGATTCCAACAATCATAACTATAGTTACAATAAATATTCCCAGTAATCCCACCCCCATGATAGGGAGGGAATCAAAAAATGCATTTAAATCAATTTTCATTGCCATACCTCCTATCGTGGTATCAGGTTAAGGATAAGACCTCCGGCAATAACGGAAGCTATCTGTCCTGAAACATTAATTCCAATTGTATGTGTAAGAAGGAAGTTTGAAGGATCCTCCTCAAGTCCCAGCTTATGTACAACTCTTGATGACATTGGAAATGCTGAGATTCCTGCTGCACCAATCATTGGATTAATCTTTTTCTTAGCAAAGATATTGATGATCTTAGCGAAGATTACGCCACCTGCTGTATCAAAGATAAATGCTATAAGTCCAAGTCCAAGAATTAAAAGTGTCTGTGGATTAAGGAAGGCATCAGCCTGCATTTTCTCAGCAATTGTGATTCCAAGGAAAAGTGTTACTAAGTTTGGAAGAGCTGTCTGAGCTGTATCTGAAAGTGAATTCAGTACGCCGCATTCTCTAATAAGGTTACCGAACATAAGGAATCCAATAAGTGCTACCGCGTTTGGTGCTACGATTCCAGTAAGGATAGTAACGAATATAGGGAAGATGATCTTTGCTGTCTTAGAAACATTTCCTGGCTTATATTCCATTTTAATCTGGCGCTCTTTTTTAGTAGTAAGAAGCTTTATGATCGGTGGCTGTACGATAGGTACAAGAGCCATGTAGGAATATGCGGCAACGATGATGGCACCGATGTACTGTGTCCCAAAATAGTTCGCAACAAAGATAGATGTTGGTCCATCAGCGGCTCCGATGATAGCGATGGAAGCTGCATCGCGAAGCTCAAATCCAAAGAGGGAAGCAAGGCTCAGAGTAAAGAAGATTCCGAACTGAGCAGCTGCACCAAATATCATAAGTTTTGGATTGGAAAGAAGTGGACCGAAATCGATCATAGCCCCTATTCCCACGAAGAGTAAAAGTGGAAATAGTTCATTTGCAATACCGCTTTCAAAAAGAATTGAGATTGGGCCCTCCTGAGTGATATCTCCTACAACCTGAGTTATTGCTCCGGACATTGGCAGGTTAACCAGAATTGCTCCGAAACCAATAGGAAGTAGAAGTGTAGGCTCCATCTTTCTCTTGATAGCAAGGTAAATGAGGACTCCGCCTATTATCCACATTATAATCTGTTTAATATCCAGATTTAGAACATTAGAAAAGAGTGTTGATAATACTCCCATAATAGTTCCCCTTTCGATAAAAATTTAACAAGTATATATTCTAGCATTATTTTTGGTATTAAACAATTTTAAAATATTACTCTTAAAATAAACTTCTTTATAAACTTTTTTATAAACCTTTTTATGTACCTTTTTAATTTGTTTGTTTGGAATATTGAGTATATGTTATTATAAAAGAAAGTTGAAGGTATTCACTGACAAACCAGCTATTATGGCAAATGCTTTTGGGGAGGTATTTTGCAGAGTGGTTATATTTAAGAGAAGTGCTAATAAAAACTTAAATCTAATAAAATATATTTCATTTTTTCTTGTACTGACATTAGTTATAATGCTGATGCCATTTACTTCGCATGCTGAAGATAATACAGAAGATCAAGAAGAACAGAAGACTGTAAGAGTGGGATACTTCCAAAATGATATCTTCCAGGAAGGGGCTGAAGAAGGTCAGGTTAAGACTGGATATGCCTATGAATACTATCTGAAACTGTCGGAATATACAGGTTGGAAGTATGAATATGTATATGGTAGTTTCAGTGATTTGTATCAGATGCTTCTGGATGGGGATGTGGATTTTTTGGCTGGGCTTGCAAAGACTGAAGAAAGAGAATCCATCATTGGTTATCCTCATATGGCCATGGGAAGTGAAACCTACAATCTGGTAAAACATAGAGATGACGACAGTATAACAATCTCGCGTGACACCTTGAATGGTAAGAAGATTGGTGTTCTTGATAGTGCTATGGTTGGCGTCCTTCAGAAGTTTCTGGAGGAAAATGAGCTTAGTGCTGAAGTTGTTAAATATCCAGATTATCAAAGATTATTAGATGCTTTTGATGAATATGAAGTTGATGTTCTGGTGGCTGAAAGTGATGGAACATCAGATAGAAAAAATGCAGAACTTCTGTACGCCTTTGGTTCAAGTGATTATTATCTTTGTGTATCTATTGATAGAACTGATCTTCTTGAGAAACTGAATGCTGCTCAGGAACAGTTAAATGTTGAAGAGCCTAACTATCTTCATTCTTTGAGAATCAAGTACTATCCTTCTAGTATTGCCAGTCGAAATCTGTCTGAAGAGGAAAAACAGTGGCTGGAAAATTGTAAGACTATTCACCTTGGTTATCTAAAAAACTATATGCCATATTCAGATATGGATAAAAACGGAGAAGTCACAGGTCTTGTTAGTGAGCTTATTCCGAAGATGATCACAGAGATTGGGTTAACTGATCTAAATGTGACCTATACCGGTTTTGATAATTATGATGACATGATTGCAGCCATGGAATCAGGAGAAATCGATGTAGCATTTCCAGTTGGTGGCGGGCTTTATTATTCTGAACAAAATGGTATCTATCAGTCTAATGCGGTGGAGACATCTGCTACTGAACTCATATATAAGGGTGAGTATAACGATAATACGGAAAAACATTTTGCTATAAATGAGAATAACAGGATGCAGTATTACTATGTAAGTACTTACTATCCCGATGCGGAGATAACTTATTATGGTTCTATAGAGGAATGCCTGGAGGCAGTGCTTTCTGGAGATGCTTCAGCCACAACTCTCAATGGACTTCGTGCCAATGATATTTTAAAGAGTAGAAAATATAATGCTCTTTCCATGAGACAGCTTAGTCACGGTGATGACAGATGTTTCGGTGTAGAGATAGGAAATGAAGGACTGCTTAAACTTATAAATCGTGGAATAAGTATTGTTGGAGAAGATTATCTTCAGAAGCTGCCTTTTAGATACACAGACAGCTTATACAAATATACATTGGCTGATTTTCTTCAGGAGTATTCTGTTCCTATAACTATAATCGTTCTTGTGGCTGTTACTTTGATATTAATGTCTGTCGTTCATAGCAATCGCCGTAAGAAGAGACAGATGGAGGAAAAACTGGCTTTATCTGAGCAGTTGATTGAACAACAGAAACGCCGTGAGGAGCAGGATAGAATGATCACTGCCATGGCTTCAGACTATAGATGTGTTTATCAGGTGGATCTGGATAAGGATGATGCCGTCTGCTACAGATCAGATCCAAATGATGAGGATCAAACAGGAGAAGGCGTTCATTTTGATTACTATGAAAGATTCAAATGGTATGGAGAATCCTATGTTGATGAAGCATATAAAAAGGACTTTCTAGAGTTTATAAATCCAGAGAATCTTAGGAAAGAATTGGCAGAAAATTCTATAGTGAGCTATCGTTATCTGGTTAAAAGAGCGGGCAAAGAGTACTATGAGATGATTAGAGCTGCAGGCGTTCGTCGTCCTGAAGACCGAGATGATCATCTGGTTCATGCTGTAGGTTTAGGGCTTACCATTATTGATAAGGAAATGAGAGACAGCATGGCTCGTAATCAGATACTCAGTCAAGCCCTGGAAAATGCAGAAGAAGCCAATAAGGCGAAGACCGCATTTCTCTCTAATATGAGTCATGAGATCCGCACCCCAATGAATGCAATCATAGGACTGGATTCACTGGCGCTAAGAGACGAGACTCTTACACCGGAGACGAGAGAATATCTGGAGAAGATAGGTGGCAGTGCCAGACATTTGCTGGGACTGATAAATGATATTCTTGATATGAGTCGAATTGAATCCGGTCGTCTCGTTATAAATCGTGAAGAATTCTCCTTTAGGGGTATGATAGAACAGATTAATACGATGGTTATGTCACAGTGCTCTGAAAAGGGGCTGAAGTACGAATGTAAAGTTATGGGCGATGTGGGAGACTTCTATATCGGTGACGATATTAAGCTGAAGCAGGTGCTGATAAATATTCTTAGCAATGCCATAAAGTTTACGGATGCTCCTGGAGAGGTGAATTTGGATATTGAGAAGGTGGCAGAATATGAGGATCAGACCACCATTAAGTTTGTGATCAGAGATACCGGTATTGGAATGGATGAGTCGTTCCTGCCAAAGATATTTGACACATTTTCTCAGGAAAATACTGATAGAAACAGTAAGTATGGAAGTACTGGACTTGGCATGGCAATTACCAAGAATATTATTGATGTTATGAATGGTACCATTTCAGTTAAGTCAGAAAAGGGAGTGGGAACTGAATTCACTGTTAATATAACTCTTAAGAATAGTGAACATCAAAATGTGACTGAAGAGTATAGTCCATTAGAGAGCAATAAGCTGGAAGGCAAAATGATACTTATGGCTGAGGATGTGGAAATAAATGCTGAGATCATGAAGGAAATTCTTTCTGCAAAGTCTGCTAAGGTGGAACATGCTGAGAATGGAAAGATTGCTCTGGAGATGTTCGCCAGTAGCGAAGAGGGATATTACGATGCAATTCTCATGGATGTAAGAATGCCTGAGATGGATGGCCTTGAAGCTACAGAGAAGATTAGAAGTCTGGACCGGGAGGATGCTAAAAATATTCCGATTATTGCAATGACAGCAAATGCATTTGATGAGGATGTGCAGCGTTCACTTCAAGTTGGGATGAATGCCCATCTTTCAAAACCGGTTGAACCGGATAGATTGTATCAGACCATGGAGGAATTGATATGGATTTATAGAGAGAAAAAATCCTGATACATTAAATATAATTATGGTATCCAGCAATTATTTGTGGATTATTTTGTAACTGTTTTTTGTGATTTTTTTGGAGATTTATTATGACATTAGATTGGAAAAAATATGAAGAACTTGCCAGAAAGGCTGTAACTGAAGGAGTTGTTCTTCTTAAAAATGAGAATAATATACTTCCTCTCTCGAAAGAGGTTAAGCTGGCTGTGTTTGGCCGTATGCAGAATAATTATTATAAGAGTGGAACCGGATCAGGAGGAATGGTTAATGTTCCCAAAGTTTGGGGGATACTTGATGGATTGAAACAGGAGAAAATACAGCTAAATGAAAAGCTTCTAAAGCTTTATGAGGAATTCGAAGCAATCCATCCCTTTGATGTTGGAGTAGGCTTTGGAAATGAGCCTTGGTCCCAAGAAGAAATGGAAATCTCCGAGGAACTGGTGAAGGAAGCTGCTGGTGTTTCAGAAGTGGCTCTTGTGATCATTGGCCGTACAGCGGGTGAGGAACAGGACTATGTAAATGATCGAGGAGCTTATAAGCTGGCGGAGAAAGAAGCGGATATGCTTCGAAAGGTTAGGAAAGAATTTGATAAGCTGGTATTGGTTATGAATGTCAGCGCTGTTCTTGATATGCAGGAGGTAGAAGAGATTGCTCCGGATGCAGTGCTTTACGCATGGCAGGGAGGCGAAGTTGGTGGACTGGGCTGCGTGGATGTTTTACTGGGAAATGTAAATCCAAGTGGAAGGCTTGCAGATACTATTGTTCGAAAGATTGAAGATGCATCAGCTTTTGACCGTTTCGGTGATCTTGAAAGGAATTTTTATTCAGAAGATATATATGTAGGATATCGTTACTATGAAACCTTTAATAAAGAAGCGGTAATGTACCCATTTGGCTTCGGACTTTCTTATACTGAGTTTGAAATAAAATTTGAAATAAAAAAAGATAATAAAAATATTAATGGATTTTCGGATTTCAAGTTTAAAGACGCTGGGTTTAGAGATTCTAAGATCAAAGACTCTGATAAAAAAATTGTCCTTTCCGCAAGTGTTAAAAATATCGGCTCCCTACCGGGAAAAGAAGTGGTTCAGTTCTATGTATCTAAGCCGCAGGGGAAGTTAGGAAAACCTGTCCTTAGCCTTGTGGGATTTGCAAAGACGGAGAATCTAAATCCTGAAGAAGAAGAGGTGTTATCAGTTTCTGTTTCTTCTTATACACTATCATCCTATGATGAAACAGGTGTTACAGGATATGAAAGCAGTTATGTGTTAGAAGCAGGTGAATATATATTCTACTTTGGAAAGAATGTTAGAGATATTCAGGAAGCTGGTAGATTTTCTCTGGATGAAACAGTTTTGGTGGAGAAACTTAGCCGGCAGATGGCACCAGCAGTGGAGTATGAAAGGATAAGACCGGTTCTTTCTAAAAATTCAAAAGACTTTGCAGTGGGATATGAGAAAACTCCAGTGGCTCCACTAATTGATATGAAAGAAGCTAAGGCGGATCTGCCTGAAGCAAAGTCATATACAGGTGATAAAGGAATCAAGCTGAAAGATGTAAGAGATGGAAAAGCAGATATGGAAGACTTTCTGGCACAGCTTTCTGATGAAGATCTTTCGGCTATTATAAGAGGCGAAGGAATGGGAAGTCCTAAGGTTACACCGGGAACGGCAGCTGCCTTTGGAGGCGTTAGTCCGTCCCTTAAATCCTTTGGTATTCCTGTGGGGTGCTGCTCTGATGGACCAAGTGGTATGAGACTGGATTCAGGAGCAAGAGCCTTCAGTATTCCAAATGGAACCCTTCTGGCTTGCACATGGAACACTGAATTAAATGAACAGCTATATACTATGCTGGGCATGGAAATGAATAAAAATGATGTTGATCTTCTTCTGGGACCAGGTATGAACATTCACCGTTTTCCTTTGAACGGAAGAAACTTTGAATATTTCAGCGAGGATCCTCTCTTAACAGGAAAGATGGCTGCAGCTCAAATCAGAGGAATGAAGAAGAGTGGAGTGTCTGGTACACTTAAACATTTCTGTGGAAATAATCAGGAAACCAATAGACATACAGAAGAAAATGTGATCTCAGAAAGAGCTTTAAGAGAAATATATCTTAAGGGCTTTGAGATTGCTGTTAAAGAAGCAGGAGCCGATTCTGTTATGACTACCTATGGTCCAATAAATGGAATATGGACCAATTCCCGTCATGACCTCTGCACTAATATTCTCAGGAAGGAATGGGGCTTTAAAGGTATTGTCATGACTGACTGGTGGTCAAATATTGGAGATGTGGGTGGACAGGTTGATAAGACTTCCTTCTCCAGATTGGTGTTGGCGCAAAATGATTTCTTTGCTGTTTGCCCGGATGCCAGTGTTAATTCCACAGGAGATGATACGCTGGATGCTCTTAAAGAAGGAAAGATAACCAGGGGCCAGTTGGTTCGTGCAGCCCGAAATATATGTAATCTTCTAATGCATACTAATGCTATGAAACGGTTCTGTGGAGAAGAATATAAAGTTGAGGTTATAAATCTTGAAGAGGAAGTTCAAAGTATTGATCCATCAGAGGTTCAGTATTACCAGGTTCAGGATGGAACGGTGATAGAGCTTAGTGATGTTGATACCACTAAGGGAGCGGTAACTTTCATGGGATTTGATGTACAAAGGAGAGGGTGCTACATCATTGATATGGTTGGGCATTCTGATCTGCCGGAGTTGTCTCAGATTCCTGTGGGAGTATACTATCAGGGAACTCCTAGTGGTTCATTTACATTCCATGGTGGAGGAATGGAATTAACTATACGAAGAAAAATTCGTTTTGCGTCCAGATATGGAGTTATGAGACTTCGATTTATGAACGGTGGATTAAAGCTTAAAGAGATGAGATTTACCTATGAAAAAGAAATTGATCCTAATTTAGACTGGGAAGATTACGAAGGTTATATTTTAGGGTAGAAAAAATATAGCTATATGATATAAAGTATAACAAAGTATAACAAAGTATAAATAGAGAGTTCTAGAGAAAATGAAATTACCAAAGATACATCTGAATAAAGATTATGCTGATAGTATACTTTTTGTACCGGCTATGTTGGATATGCATTTTCCGCTTTTAAAATATGCATTTTATTCGAAAGATTACTATCCTGTTGTTATGAGTGATGAAGACGGGATTACAGATATTGGTCTTAAATATATTAATCATGATATGTGTTATCCTCTATCTCAGATAGTGGGGCAGATGGTTAAGGCGCTGGATAGTGGAAAGTATGATGTAAGTAAGGTTAAACTTCTAATGCCCACAGCTGGCGATGCTTGTCGTGGGGCCAACTATACAGGGGCGTTGAGACGGTCTATGGAACTGGCTGGATATGGAGATAGACCGGTACTTACATTAAATGTCAGGGACTATGAACCTGAAAATATGATGAAGTTTAATCTTCCTATGGTTTGGAGATCGATGTTTGGCATGTATTACTGTGATATTTTGATGGTACTGCTTTACCAGACTCGTCCCTATGAAAAAGTTAAAGGACAGGCGGATAGATGCTGGAGAAAATGGATCAACAGGATGTCCAGGGATATGATCACAGGAAATAATCTGTCGCTTCTCTATATGCATAGAAATTTTAGGCTTATGTGTAAAGACTTTGCAAAGATAAGAGATGCAGTTCCTCATAAAAAGAAACAGGTTATCGGACTGGTGGGAGAACTGTATGTAAAGTATTGCAGTCTGGGAAATTGGGATGTTATAGATTTTATTGAAAAGAATGGCTCGGAGGTTCATGTTAATCCCCTTTCTTATTATGCTATATATTATATGGATAGTCATATGGTTAGAAAACATAACTTAGAAGCAAAGGGTGCAAGGCTTTTGATGAAACTTTTGGAGATTCTGCAGAAGGATATGATAAAGGCGTTGGAGCAATATGGTTTCTTCTCACTTCCGCCGTATTGGCAGTTCAAGAAAGAGGCCCATGGCTATGTAAATTATAATCTACGAAATGGAGATGGGTGGCTTATAGGTGCAGAAGCAGTAGGCTATATAAAACATGGCGTGGAAAAGGTATTTGCAGCTCAGCCATTTGGATGCATGGTGAATCACTGTGCTGGACGCGGGCTGTATCCGTCCCTTACTCGTAAGCTCAAGAAGGGCTATATTGTAAGTACAGATGTGGACGCCAGTGCATCAAAGTTGAATTATTATAATAGACTTTTGATGTTAATGCATGGTTTATAAGAATTAAGTGAGGGCCTATCTGGAAAGATGGGCTCTATTTGTATTACAGAGTGAATTATAAGCGGATTATAATAAATATATTTAGTTGCTATGTTTTTCGAATGAAAGGAGTTTAAAATGAGTGAAAAATTAAAGGTATTAATGTTAAATGGAAGCCCAAGAAAAAATGGAAATGTAGCATTGGCATTTCATGAGATGGAGCAGGTTTTTGAAAAACATGGAGTGGAATATGAAAATATTTTACTTGGAATGAAGGATGTTAGAGGTTGTATAGCCTGCAATAAATGTAGTGAAAATGGTAAATGCGTATTCGGCGATATTGTAAATGATATAGCTGTTAAATTTCAGGAGGCTGATGGGCTGGTTATAGGTTCTCCAGTATATTATGGTTCGGTAAATGGAACGCTTATGTCCACCTTACAGAGATTATTTTACAGCACACATTTTGATAAGAGTCTTAAAGTTGGAGCAAGTGTAGTAAGTGCAAGGCGTTCTGGTTGTACGGCTACATTTGATGAACTGAATCGCTTCTTCACTATTTCTAATATGCCTGTGGCAACCAGTCAGTATTGGAATAATATTTATGGTGCTGAACCAGGTGAAGGAAAGGCGGACGATGAAGGAAGACAGGTTATGCGTGTGCTTGCACGAAATATGATATTTCTGATGGAAAGTATTAAATTGGGTAAAGAGCAGCTTCCACCAATTGAATCAGAAGAGAGGGTTTGGACAAACTTTACTAGATAAATATATTTAAAACGATATAAAAACGATATATCTTACTTGTAATATGAACCTGTAAAAGAAAAGGGAAGGAAACTTGAATGTACAAAATAATCCTTATAGAAGATGATATGGATATTGCAGATCTGGTTAAAGACTTCTTTGATAGAAGAAAAGAAGCGGAAGTTATAATTGCTTCTGATGGACAGACTGGAGAGGAAATGATATATGAAGGACAGTTTGACCTGGTTCTACTGGATGTGATGATGCCAGGGTTAGACGGTTATACAGTATGTTCTGATATTAGAGCAAATAGTGATATTCCTATTATCTTTTTGACAGCGCGCGGTCAGTTGGATGATGTACTTCATGGATACAGCCTGGGTTGTGATGATTATGTTCAAAAGCCATTTTCCATTGAACAGCTGTATGCTAAAAGTATGGCGCTTCTTAAGAGAGCTAAAGGACTAATGAGAGACAGCTTTATGGAATGTGGAAATATTAGACTTAATCCAGTAACCCTTGATGTGTTTGTGAAAAATGAAAAGCTTATTCTTCCTCAAAAAGAGTTAATGATACTTCGACTCCTAATTGAAAATAAGAATTCAAATGTTTCCAGAGAGACTATCCTTGTGAAAGTATGGGGATATGATTACGAAGGAAATGAAAGAGTGGTGGACAATAGGGTAAAGAACTTGAGAAAGCTACTGGGCGAAGAGGGGAAGAATATCAAAACGGTATTTAAAAGGGGCTATCAGCTCCAGGGCTAAAAATGGAGGTTTAAAATGCAGGTTCTTAAGAAAAAGTTTCTAAATAATAAAAAAGGTATATTAGGCATGGCTTTAGCATCGTCTTTGGTTTTAGCAGGTTCATTTACAACAAATGCTGCAGGTAACTGGGTAGAAACTGAGAATGGATGGAAGTATAAGACTGATGATGGCTGGTATGCAAAATCCCAGTATATTGATGGCTGGTATCTCGATGGAAATGGTATACAGTCCGATGGGTATCAAGCATCTTGGAAACAGGACTCAACTGGATGGTGGTATGGAGATGCTAGTGGCTGGTATGCTAAAGATGGCTATTGTGTGATAGATGGTAAAGTGTACTATTTTGATGATTCTGGATATATGGTTGATTATGGATGGAAGAAGGATAAAAAAGGCTGGTATTACCAGTTTATGGAAGATTCGTTTGCAAGCGATGAGTGGATTGATGGATATTGGATAGGAGAGGATGGGTACTGTACATATGAACCTACAGCCCAGTGGTATAAGGATGAAAAAGGCTGGTATTATATGGACTCATCAGGATACTATGTAAAAAATGAAACTGTATCGATTGATTGTTCGTTGTATACATTTGATGAGCAAGGGTATATGTTGGAATATACATGTTTGCAGTCGAATAATAAATCCTCAGAATTAAAGCTTAATGTATCATTAGATAAAAAAGATAGTGCAGCTAAGCAGTTGCAAAATGTGCTTATAAGACTGATTGATAATGGTGAAGTAGTTAAGGTTAAGGTTGACGGAACTAAAAAGGATGCAAAAAATGATAATGGAATTATCTCATTTGATGGAAAGACACTTGCTGAATATATTAATGAAGTGTCAGCTACACAGAATGAGATTGAAGTGTCATTTGATACAACATCCAAAAAATTATTTTCAACTATTTTCGCTGGTTTAGTGACATCAGATGATTATTATAAGTTTAAAACTGGAACAGGGATAACAGAAGATGATGTTCATTTTGACCACAAGATGACATTTGGTGGAGTTACACTTTCTAATATTGATTTTACTTATCCGTATGGAGCTAGTTTTGATGTAGATGGAAAAAGGGTTCAGGTTGAAAGCGCAAATGTTCCGAATGATGAGTTTGGTATTCTTCCTGCACTAGATGTGATAGGGAAACATTTGGAGGATAACTGGGTGAAAACCTTGGTTGACTCGGGAGTAATTAATGAGGAAGTCTATATTACAAATTTCTAAATCAGATTTAAAAAAGAATAAAGCTATAAAATCAAAAAATAAAGTTATTCGAAAACCTAATTTTTTTAAGATTTTTCTCGTCAGACTTTTGGTTGCTCTTATTGTTGCTACTACTATATTTGTGGGACTGGTCTATGTAAGAAGATATGTTTTTAAGCAGTGGCTGCTCAGTGATGTAGAAAAGGAAGACGAGAAGATTTTAGATCCGAGTGGGAATTATGGCTCGTATAGAGAATTGTTTTACCGCAGGGGAATTAAAGAAAGTTATGAATATGCGTATTATATCCTTCCTGAGTTGGATGAATCTGTAAAGCAACTTTCTGATGAAGAGAAGGAATGGCTTTTTAAAATTGGTATTATTAGTTGCTGCTCAAAAATCAGTCTTATGAATAGCGAAACGGATTATGTATTTATTTCGATTTTTCCTGGCGATGATTCAGGTGATGGCTTTAATGGATATTCTTCCAACAAAACCTTCATTTCGAACAGTACAGTTCGTCCCGACGGTACATTTTCAGGAGCGGACAATATGCTTACTTTAAGTGTGTCATCGACAGAGGGTGAAGCAGATCATTTTATGACATACATTTGTCAGGATGAAGATGTATCGAAGGAAATTGAAGATATCGCTAGAAAAATAGATAAATCATACAAACAGATTGAAGCATTTTTTACTGTTGAAGGAGCGTATCTTAAGGATGATTTTACATTTGTATCAGATAAGATAAGAGTGAGTTATAATATAAATGGCAAATATGATTCTAGTTATGATGAATATATAACAATGAATCTTCCTTCTAAGGAAGAAATGGAGAAGCAGGGCTATACATATTTAGATTTTGATTTTGAGCGTTATTTATGTGTATATTATAATTCGCTTCCCAAAGGAACGAATGGTATTCCGTCCCTTACTGATAACCATTTTCAACTGTTAAAATTTTTTCTTATAGAGAAGCGTGTTTCAATAAATTATTATTTATGGAAAGACGATGCTTCAAAAGAATGTAATGTATATACCGTTGGAGACGATTCTGTCTATAATGCAAATGTGTTTCTGGTGGATCAATATAATTATCTTAAATTATATGCTGAGGACGGAAGGACCATATGGCCTGATAAAGAAAAACTTACTAATTTTGAAATAATTAGGAGAGATGGGATTATTCTCTATCTGTTTATGGGCTTAATGGCATTTATAGTATCCATAGTGACTTATCTAAAACGAAAAAGCATATATGAGCTAGATACCTATAGGCGCGAACTCACAAATGTTATGGCTCATGATCTTAAGACTCCTCTTATGGTACTCAGAGGTAGTGCAGAAAATCTGGTAGATGTTATGAAATCAGATGAAGAGGGGGCTAGAGAAAAAGGCGATAAATATGCTGGAAATATTATAACTAATGTTGACTATATGACTAAGCTTATTAATAAGACTCTTACGCTGTCCTCTTTAGAGGCTGGAAATGGAACTCTGGAAAGAAAATATATCAGCATAAGAGAAACACTCGGTAAACTTGTGGATAGTAGTGAAGCAATTCGCGAGCTTCGAGATATTGATGTAGAAATCATTGGCGATGATAAGATGATTTTTGCGGATGAATTCTGGATAAGTGAAGCCTTCCGTAACCTTTTGGATAATGCCTGTAAATATGCAGATGAAGGCAGTACGATGAAGGTGAAGATAGAAAAGAATAAGATAACATTTTCAAATAAAGCCAGAGACCTGACCGAAGAAGATATAAAAATAATCTTAAATCCTTTTTCTAAGAAGGACAAAGCTAGAAGTGGTAAGAAAGGCTCGGGAATCGGAATGACAATTGTAAAGAATATAGTAGAACTCCATGGCTGGAAGATGAAGGTGTATCTTATTGACGGAAGTTTTACTGTAGAGATAAAGGGGATAAATAAAAAATAATATTAAATACTTAGATGCTGCGAGTAGAAATGCTCGCAGTTTTTTTTGCGTGAAATATGTTTCTAAAAGTCCTCTAAAAGTTCTCTAAAAAATATTGAATTTAAATTCAATAAAATGCTTGACAAACGATTGGACATGCTGTATATTGAACACATAATCATTGAATGTAAATTCAATAAATTAAAATTCAACGAACTAAAAGCAAGACTAAACAAATAGAAAAACAGACGGAGGATTAATTATGAAAACATCAACAAACAGAACTAATAAAGAGAAGATCGTAGTAATTGGTGGAGGAATCTCAGGACTTACAGCAGGTATCTATGCGCTGCTTTCCGGATTTGAGGTGGAGATATATGAGAAGAATGCAATTCCGGGTGGAGAATGCATTGGCTGGAATAGAAAAGGTTATCACATTGATAACTGTATTCATTGGCTTACAGGTACAAAGAAGGGTACAGAGATGTACGATGTATGGTGCAAGACAGGAGCTCTTTCAGATACAACAGAGTACGCACCAATCAATGCATTTTTCGTATCAACATATAATGGACAGAGTGTAACACTTTGGAATGATCTTCAGAGAACAGAGAGAGAGCTTATAGCTGCATCACCAGAAGATGAAGAAGAGGTTAAGAAGTTTATTCAGGCAGTAGAATATTCAAAACAGTGTTTATTTCCGGCTGGAAAGCCAATGGAGATGTGGGGCGTTAAGGATTATATTCAGATGGGAGCATCTATGAAGGACTTTCCAAAGGTTATGAAGGAATATGGAAAGATTTCACTTGAAGAGTACAGCAGAAGATTCAAGTCTCCGCTTCTTCAAAGAATGGTTTGTGACTACCTTCCAAAGGAGTATACAGCATATTCATTCTTTGTTTCTTATGCAACAATGGCAGATGGAAATGGTGGTATTCCTATGGGCGCATCTCTTCAGATGTCCCTTAGAATGGAAAAAAGATTTAAGGAACTTGGTGGTACTATATGCTATAATAAGGGCGCATCAAAGATTGAAATCGAAGGAAAGATAGCAACAGGTGTAAGGTTTGAAGATGGATCATTTGTAAAGGCTGATTACATCATCCCTACAGTAGATACACATATTCTTTTTAACAAAATGCTATCTAACAGCTACATGCCTAAGGAACTTAGAGAAGCGTATGACCAGCCTAAAAAGTATCCTGCAGTAAGTGGATTCCAGGTTGCTTATGCGGTAAGTACAGAGTTTAATAGAGGAGAGACAATATTTATTGAGATTGATCCTATTACCATCGGTAAGAGAACTTGGAGCAGAATGTATGTTAAGGCTTATGGATATGACCCAGTGATGGTAAAGGACGGTAAGCAGGTTATTCAGACTTGTCTATCACAGACAGATGAGGATTATGAATACTGGAAGAGCCTTAGCAAGGAAGAGTATGAACAGCTTAAGGAAGCTCTTGTGGCTGAGGTTACAAAGAGAATAGAGAATGCATTTCCTGAGCTTCGTGGAGATATGCTCTATCTTGATGCTTGGACACCTCTTACTTATGAAAGATATATGCATGCATATCATGGAAGTTATATGAGTTTCACTACAACACCTGATGCAAAGCAGATTAAGCTTAAAGGACAGATTAAGGGAATCAAAAATCTTTATCTTGCAGGTCAGTGGACAAATGCTCCAGGTGGACTTCCAGTAGCTGCCGCAAGTGGTAAGTTTGCAGTACAGAGAATTCTTAAGAGTCAGAAGAGAGACATTAATATCTAATAAAAGGAGAAAGAAAATGAAAAAATTCGTGGTGCTTCTATTGTCGCTTATAATTGTATTAACCATGGTTGCGTGTGGTTCCAGCACTGATTCTGATGTCGCTGCTGATTACGGTAGTGTTCAGAATGCTGTTAATGCTGCTCAGAATGGAGAGAAGCTGGAGGGCAAAACGGTAAAGGTTGTTGCCTCGCAGGATAGTGCTGCAGGGATGATATACAATGTGTCAGACGCTTCGGTTGGTGCAAATGTATATGTGCTTTTAATGAGTAAGGAATCAAATGGCAGTGAGGCAATCGATGTTAAAGAAGGTGATACAGTTGTGATTACTGTAGATTCCTATGATGATAAACAAACGAATTATATATATTTTTATGCGACGGAATATAAGGTATATTAATCTTATATAAATATTTTACGGGGTAAGAGACATGACCAGAAAAGAACAGAAGGAAGAAAGAAGAAAAGCCATACTCATGACAGCCCTGACACTTTTTGTGAAGAGGGGCTACCATGAGACGAAGATTTCAGATATAGCGGCTGCAGTGCCAATGAGTACAGGACTCCTGTTTCACTACTTTGAATCCAAAGAGGAACTTCTCCTGGAACTAGTTAAAATGGGAGCGGGAGCAACTCAGGCTGTGGATAAGATGGGAGAGATTCCACCAGAACTATTCTTTGAAGGATTTCTAAATCAACTCTTTGAATATGCTAAGAATGAGCCTTGGGTATTTAACATGTTTGTGCTTATGGGACAGGCAAGACGAGTTGGAATGCCGGAAGAAGCGAGGAAGATTGCTCTATCAACAGGTACGATTGATAGTACAGCTGAGATAATTAAGAAGGGACAGAAGACAGGCGTATTTAGAAAGGGAGATGCAAAACTTCTTTCAGTATGCTTCTGGGCCACAGTTCAGGGAATCATGGAGGAAATGTCTCTAAATGAGGAAATGGCTGCTCCAGATCCACAGTGGATAGTTTCTATCTTGAAGGCTTAGAGCTTAAATGAATAAAGTATATAGATTTAAGGGGCTGAGTGATGAAAAAGGGTAGGTTGAAAAGAACATTGTCAATATGTATCTGTACCTTTATGATGCTGGCTCTATTCGGCTGCACAAAAGCAGTAAATGAAACTCCGACCACAGAAGTTGTAAAAGAAACTCCGACCACAGAAGTTGTAAATGAAACTCCGACCACAGAAGTTGTAAATGAAACTCCGACCACAGATGCTGCTACAGCGATTTCTTCTCAGGCTGAAGATACAGAAGATAAGGCGGAGGTTCCTGAGTATTCTGGCAAAGCATTTATAGAACTAAATGAAAATATTCCTGCCTTTACTGAAGAAGAAAAGAAAAGTACAGAGGCATTTGAAAGATATAGCGAACTGGATAATCTGGGTAGGTGTGGAGTTGCATTTGCAAATATTTGTAAGGAACTCATGCCTACAGAAGAACGAGGCGATATTGGTGATATCAGGCCGTCTGGCTGGCATACCGTAAAATATCCAGATATAATAGAAGACAACTATCTTTACAACCGTTCTCATCTCATTGCCTATAGCCTTGCAGGTGAAAATGCAAATGTTAAAAATCTCATCACTGGAACCAGGTTTTTGAATCAGGATACTATGCAGATATTCGAACTGAAGGTTCTGGATTATGTGAGGGCAAATGATAATCATGTGCTTTATAGAGTGACTCCATATTTTGAGGGAGACAATCTAGTGGCCGAAGGGGTTCAGATGGAAGCTTGGTCGGTTGAAGATGATGGAAAGGGTGTTTGTTTTAATGTTTTCTGTTATAATGTCCAACCGGGGATTGAGATAGATTATATTACCGGAGATAGTAAAGCGGTGATAGAGACCACAGAAGAAACAAATGCTGACTCCACCAGCTTTGAGAATACCACCCGTGATTATGTGGTAAATACAAATAGCAAGAAGATTCATTTGCCTTATTGCAATAGTGTTGATGATATGGCAGAAAAAAATAAATGGGAATGCACCAGCACATTAAATGAACTAAAAGAAAAAGGATATGATCCTTGTGGAAGGTGCCTGGCAGAATATAGATAGCAAGAAAAAAAGCAAGAAAAAAACAGAAGAAAAAAGATGAATGATTTAGAAGAGTGTTATATTATTTACATATAATACTCTTTTTTTATATTTGATAAATTTGATAAATTATGATGTGGGTGTCAAAAGTACCTTTTGACACCATATGACATACGGATTGCT